>NZ_JAKJST010000001.1:0-52392 GCF_050337275.1 Vibrio wakamikoensis
ACGTTTGATATTGTCCTGCCGACTGAAGACGACACCATCGTCGAGCCGACCGAAACTTACATGTTAACGTTAGATGGCGTGGAGTCGACAGGTACTATCCTCGATAATGATAAACCTTCGATCGAGTCTATTGATGTTGCTGGTGATGATGATTCAGTCGTAGAGGGCAATGATCTCGTCTTTAATGTGACGTTATCAGAGCAGACGCTATCACCCGTTGAGTATCCACTTACGCTACCGGCCTCCCTTGATGTCGACATTTCGGGCATTAGCTTCTCCAATGGCGTAACTTTGGTCGATGGCATGCTCAATGTGCCTATCGGCGTGACGACCTTTAATATCGTTTTGCCAACCGTAGACGATACCCTAGTTGAGCCAACAGAGACGTACACCCTTACCATAGACGGCGTAGACTCGATGGGCAGCATTCTAGACAACGACAAACCTTCGATCACCTCTATTGAGGTCGCAGGTGATGATGACTCGGTCGTAGAAGGCAATGATCTCGTCTTCAATATAACACTTTCCGAGCAAACTCTGTCCCCAGTGGAGTATCCACTTAACTTACCGATATCGCCAGATGTCGACACAGCGAACATCAGCTTCACTAATGATGTCACTTTGGTGGACGGCGTGTTGAATGTGCCCGTTGGCGTGACCACTTTCGACATCGTACTCCCTACCGTAGATGATGCGCTTGTTGAGCCCGTTGAGACCTACACACTGACTTTAGATGGAGTGAGTGCCACAGGTAGCATCATCGATAACGATAATACCGATCCGATTGCCGAAAATGACCCTGAAGGTCTAGATCGAACAATAGGCACGGTCGGCTCTGAGAAGCCTGGTTGGACATTTGATACCAATGACTCAGATGACCTAATTGATAGCGTTACTGCCTCTTACGATGGCTCTGACACCGGCTATCAGGTATATGGCAGCGACAAATTGGGGATCGACGGCACGTCCACCGGTGGCCCTAACGAGCAAATCCAGTATAACCGCAATGAAGGAAAGTCAGAGAAGCTAACTATTGATCTCAAAGCTCCAGCGGTCGGTGGCTCATTCTCCGTTACGAACTTGTACGCGGATGAAGGGGGAACGGATAACCACGAGCAAGGTAAATGGAGCGCCTATTTGGGTGATACATTGATTGCTTCCGATTACTTTTCAAATGAAGAAGGCAATGCTGGGATTTTCAATATCGATACCGGCGGTTTTGCCTTTGATCGAATTGAATTTGAAGCCGTTGAGTTCACGGATGGTGCAGCAAGAGGGAATGATTCTTCAGACTATTTCTTGCAGGGTGTTTCGTTCGATGGCGCTGACGCCTATGTATTTGCCCAGGGACAAGAAGTTCGTATCCCACTAAGTGAAATCCTTGCTAACGATAGCGATCCCGATGGCCATAGCTTTAGCGTGACGTCCATTTTTGGTGAAAGTTTAGGTGATGCCTACATTGACGGGAATGATGTCGTGTTTGAATTGCCTGATGAGTTTATCGGTAATGCTCAGTTCCAGTACCAAATCACTGATGAGCGGGGCGGTACTGATACCGCAACGGTTAGCGTGTTAATTAACCCGGCACCAGTAGCTGTGGATATTATTGCCTTTGAGGCTGACAATAACGATGTCACGGAAGGGGACAGCTTCATTTATAACGTGACTCTCGATGGCACCACCAGCGTTAAAACCTTTTTTGATATTGCGTTCGGTGCCGGTTCCGACTCAGCTTCGGCAAATGATATTGATTTAAGTAGCTTAGACTTTAGCGATGAAGTGACATACAACGCGGTAACTGGTGAACTAGAAATCCCTGCGGGAGTCTCTTCGTTTTCTATCGAATTACCAACCGTTGATGATAACCGCTTCGAGAACACAGAAGACTTCACCTTAACGATTGGTGGGCAGTCTCTCGCAGGTAACATCCTTGATAACGATGACGTGACACTCACGCTTACCGGTGGTGGTGAAGTAAGTGAAGACGCAGGTTCTGTCGAGTATGTTTTAGGCCTAAGTAATCCATCGGACGTTCCGCTTACAGTCACTCTTGAGCGCATTGATGACACGACCGACAGTGGTGACTTTACCACTACGACGGCGAGCTATAACAATGGCAGCGAGGATGTCACACTCGATATCGTCAATAATCAAATCGTGATTCCTGCTGGCGTTACCGCAGTGGATATCAATGTCGGCATTGTTGATGACGACGTGTATGAGCAAGATGAAGACTTTAGCCTCAAAGTCACGGAGCCTGCTGGCCTAACTACCAATGGTGAGACTGGAATCACCGTCGGCGCAACCATTTCTGATGATGGCGAAATTGATGGTGAGTCAGACGGTGACAATGACAATCTCGCTCCAGTCATTGATCTCGATGATAGTGAAGCGGGTACAGGCTACTTAGCGACGTTTACCGAAGGTGATGACCCCATCATGGTGGTGGATAGCGATATTGTCATTGATGATGATATTGACGTTATTACCAAAGCGGAAATCAAGCTCACCAACCCACAAGCGAGTGACAGCTTACAAGTTGTTGGCTCGCTACCAACAGGTTTGGATGTCACTAGAGCGACCATAGCGGGGGCATTGGTACTCACTATTTCAGGTGAGGGTTCCTCGGCTGACTATGAAGCCGCGCTACAATTGCTGCAGTTCGATAACGACAGTGAAGATCCAAATTCAGTTGATCGCAATATTGAGATCACTGTGTTTGATGATCAAGGCTTGGCATCTAATGTTGCCACATCCACGATCAATGTTGTTCCTGTCAACGATCCACCGGAGTCAGAAGACTTCAGCTTCTCTGTTGATGGCAACGATCCAGTCTCTGTTGTGTTCGATACAGGTACAGGAACTATTGAAGGCGAGGGTAGTGACCATATTTCTGACATCGAAGATGATGCGGATGGTAAACAAGTAAAAGTGACAATTACGGAGCTTCCGGTCGGCGGGACACTGTTCTACAACGGTGTTGCTATCAACCAATCTAATGTCGAGAACGGTGATGCCTTCGACCCAACACATATCACTTATCAACCTGATTCGAATGCTCAAGGCTTTGTGTTGGGTACTAAGGTGATACCAACCGATAGCGACTTAGAGAGCACGAGAGACGAGTTCTATAACTGGGGTGATAAGGTTGACGGTAAGAACCGCGTACTAGAGTTAGAGAATGGTGATTCGATTACCATTAGCTCGGACAAAGGCAATTTGACTCAGTACCGTGGTGATGTGCAAGCCAATCATGTAGGGCATGGTTTGGGTATTGGCGGTGGTCACGGCATCAATGAAGGTGAAACGCTTACAATAGATTTTACTCAGCGTCCTGCCACTCATGTTGAGCTTGGGCTTGACGGTATGGGGGGGTATTTCTTAAGTGGACTTGGTGGTGACAATGAATCTTCGGTCACGGTAGAAGTTATGCTGAGCGATGGTAAGGCCATCGATTACATTCCAAATGTACAGAAATTTACCTCAGGTAACGATGAGCTGTTCCACGTATTGAACTTCTCAGTCGATGACCTAGTCGGTGCTAGTGAAGGCGTATTGATTACAGGTGTGAGTTTAGGTACGTACGGCGCGGGCAACTGGGAGCTTCGCTATCTCGATACCGCACTGAATGATAGCTTCAAGTACACAGCGGTGGACAGTGATCAAGGTGAGAGCGCAGTCTCAGTTGTGACCATCATCGATGAGCGTGACAACAATGCGCCACCAACGCTTGATCTTGATTTGAGCGCGGTGGGTACCGGCTTTGATGCCATATTTACTGAGGGTGATGAGCCTTTAACTATTGTTGATACCGACATTACGATTTTCGATGAAAACAACGTGATTTCGTCAGCGGAGCTTATTTTCACAAACCCACAAACGGGCGATGTGTTTGGGCTAAACGCAACGGACAATCCTCTGCTAAGTGGCATTATGTATACCACTGAAACGTTAGAGTCTGGTGCGATAAAAATTACCCTTACCGGTGATGCCTCCGCCGAGGATTATGAGGCAGCGATTAGTCTGGTTCAGTTCGAAAACACCAGTCAGTCGCCATCGCAAGATGATCGAATTATTGAGATTACGACGTTTGATGATGCAAGTGAGCCATCCAATACGGCAGTTTCGACCATCTCGGTGACCGGTGTTGCTGATGTAACTGTTGCGGCAGCAAGTGGCTTTGAAGATAGCAAAATTGACCTCGATATTAGCCTACCAGCCGGCAGCGCTGCGGAGTCGATTGTCATCTCCAACATTCCTACTGGTGCAAAAATCTTCGATGGTAATTCCGAGCTCACAGTGACAGATAACTCGGTGTCTGTCACTCCATTGATGCTTGATACGTTAACAGTGCAACCACCAGAAGACAGCGATGTTGACTTTACACTGCTGGTGACAGGTCTTGATGCCTTAAACCAAGAGGTTGAAGCTCACGACCTAGAGGTTGTCGTTAAACCGGTGACGGATACTCCTATTTTGCAAGTGTCCGGTGATGAAATCGTTGCTTCAATAGACTTTGAGAACGTCACGCTTAATCGTTCATGGCGTGGTGATGTGACAGAGACTGAGCTCAGCTCGAATGGCTCTGTAGGCACTTGGGGCACCAATAATCCAGGCGGCATCGTCGAAGTGGGCCAAGAGGGCGTTTATCTTGGCGGCAATGCGCAAGATCGAGATAACCAGCTATTTGAAATAGAAGGTCGACGTGGCAAAGATGACTCGTTGTTTACTGAGTTTGACGGCAAAGGCGGTCAATTCTACGAGCTTAATTTTGACGTAGCAGCGCGACGCGTTAACGACTCACCACTCAAAGTGTTCCTAGTAGACGAAGAGGACAACCGTACAGAGCTGTTTGAGTTCGATGATTCCGTAAATCGAGACTGGAATGATGTTCAAGAGTTCTTCCAAGTACCGAAAGACGGCACTTATCGTATTGAGTTCGAATCTGAGCAAGACGATAGCTACGGCGCACTTTTGGATAACATCGTATTGTCAGCGCGCAGCAACGTAGGTTATGAAGATACCTATATCGATATCAGCGATATTGTTGCCAACCTTACTGATACGGATGGTTCAGAAAGCTTAACCCTGCTGATTCAAGGTCTGCCACAAGGTGCGATTGTCACTAACGGAACGCAAACATCGATTGCTGGTGCCAATGGCAAGGTCGATATTTCAGATTGGAGTAATCTGGATGACCTGCAGATTCAAGTGGCTGACAAAGGTACCTATCCGCTGACGATTACTGCAACTGCTTCCGAGGGAGATACCACGTTCTCTCCTGCCGATAAGTCAGAGTCTGAACTCATTGATCTTATCGTGCTTGAAGCTCCTACCTCAGTGGAGCCAAATACGCCACCACTTGTGACGGATTTTGAGTTCTTTGCCCCTGATGACACCATTCCTCTTAACTTTGCGGATTTTGTTACCGATGCAGAGGACGATGTGAGTAATGATAAGGACAGCTTGGTAGAGATTGTCGGCGAGCCAGAGTTTGGTCAGCTTTACTTCTTATCAGGTACAGGCGAGCGTTTTGATTTAGATGTCGGAGACCTCGTTGAGGACACCACCAATATCTATTATGACCTAGAGGTTGGTTTTGATGTGTCGGCTCTTGGCTATAACCATCAAGGACAAGATCCATTTGGTAACGGCGTTGAAGTGACGGGGGGTACCTATACTGGCGATAAACCGCACATTGGTGTTGAAATGGAAGAGATCGCCTTCGATGGTGCTGGCGCGGCTAAACAATCAGGCTTCTTTACCAAGCGGGACGATGAGAACGGGCAGGGTAAAGAGACAGAAGCTAAGCAGAACGAGTTTATGTCTATTCGATTTACAGCGGGTATGATGACTCGAGCCTTGGTTGGTGTTGGCAGCTTAACTGGACAGTTCAGTGCAGCTGCGAATGGTAACGGTGCAGCTCAGATATTTGTTTATCTCTATGCGGGCGGTACCTTGCTTGATGAAACGCCGATTGTAATGGACAACAGTACCATCGTTGATCATCAGGCGGTCATCGAGGTCACATCGACTCTTCCTTTTGATGAAATGCGAATCATGCCTTACAACGCTGAAGGTCAAGATGCTGGCTTTGTCCTACAGAGCTTAACCGTCACTGGTGGCGAAGTTGTCGATGCGTTCGATTATCGTGCGGTGGATTCTAATGGGCTGCAAAGCGATGATACAGCAACGGTTAATGTCAATATCGTACCAAACGGTAATGTAGCCGATGTGGAAGAAGTGGATTATGCTGTGCAGGGTGGCAGCGGAGTGACTGTTATTCACGGCACGGATGGCGACGATGTGCTTGAAGGTGGTTTGGGCAATGATGTCCTCACTGGTGGTCTAGGTAACGATACCTTTAAATGGGGAGCCGATGACCTCGATGGCAGTTATGATGTCGTCACTGACTTCTCTCAAGTCGATGGAAACCGAGATATTCTGGACTTAACGGATGTGTTTGAAGGTAGCGGTGAAACTCTTGATGACTTGTTAGATAATAACAACATCACAGTGACGAATACGGCAGATGAAACTGGCACTCTGGTTAACATCAATAAAGATGGTAAGAGCGTCACCATTGAGCTTGAAGGTGTGACTGGAATATCGTCATTGAGTGTTCCTGAACTAAGCCAGATTATTATTGTTCTCGATACGTAGTAACGCTGCGGTAAGCGGCTACCAAAAAATCAAGGCAAAAACCTAGTGTCGACGGGATGATTTGTGTTTACAAATCATCCCGTTTTTATCTAGTCAATGAAGTTCGCAGAACGCTTTTGTACAGCAAAGTCTTCAACATTACCCAGTGTTGTCTCAGCGATATTTTCGAGTGCGTCAGTGGTTAAAAACGCTTGGTGACCTGTGAACAGCACATTGTGACACGCCGATAGGCGACGAAAGACATCATCAACAATTACATCGTTGGATTTATCTTGGAAAAACAGCTCCTTCTCACTCTCGTACACATCTAAGCCTAGAGCGCCTATACGACCCTGCTTGAGCGCTTCTATTGCAGCCGATGCGTCGAGTAGTTCTCCTCGACTGGTGTTAATAATCATCACGCCATCTTTCATCTTACCGAAAGCAGTAGCATCGAGAAGGTGATAGTTTTCAGGCTGCATAGGGCAGTGCAGTGAAATCACATCCGATTTACTGATCAGTTCATCGAGCTCGCAGTATGTAGCTCCGAGTTCTGTCACTGCCTCATTTGGGTACGGGTCATAACAAAGCACGTTCATTCCTAGCCCTCGAAGGATACGAATGGTTGCAATGCCTATCTTGCCAGTGCCGATAATGCCTGCAGTTCGCCCGTGAAAGTTGAATCCAACCAGGCCTTCCAATGAAAAGTTCGCGTCTCTAGTGCGCTGAAACGCCTTATGGAAACGGCGGTTTAGCGTCATCATCATGCCGACAGCGTGCTCAGCAATGGCTTCGGGAGAATAAGCCGGAACGCGCGCCACTTGAATGTTCAGCTCCTTCGCTGCTTCTAGGTCAACGTTGTTGAATCCAGCACAGCGCATGGCAATCATCTGAATGCCTCGATGTGCGAGCTGCTCTAGAACTGGTCTTGATAGATCATCATTCACAAAAGCACAGACGACGTCGTGTCCTTTCGCCATCTTTGCCGTCTTTTCATTGAGTCCAAAGCTATAGAACTGATAGTGCAATGTTCTTGACCCTTTCGCGCTTTCAAAGGCAACTTCGTCGTAAGATTTGGCGCTAAAAAATACAATACTGGTCATTATTATTCCTCACTCTTGGGCTGACGATAGTGTAGTTGAGCGTGTCTGTTAGCAAAGTATCACACCCTTAATACGTAGATAAACCGAGCACCTGTGTGGGTATATAACGTGAGGTGATGAATTTTAATTTTATGTGTCGTCCACTCCGTTATTCAATGTCATCAAATGGCAATTAATAAGTGCTCAGTCGACTAAAATAGATGACCAAGCATTCACCTAAAAGAGCGTTATCTATGACCCGAAAGACTTTTTCATTAAGCCCATTATTACTAGGTCTATTTTTTGTCCTATCGGCGAATGCGGCTAACTTTGAAGGCCCAGACTCCGTTGAGAATACGATTGCTCAGCAAACGGAGCAAAAGAAAGACTGGCGCAATCAGTTAGCGGATAAGGGTTTTACCTTTGGTGCGGACTATTTTGCTCTGGGGCTAAAATCGCCCAATGGTGTTGATGGCGCTAACGTGAATGCAGTTTCAGGCGTTGCCAGATTTTACGGTTCGTGGAATCTACTTGGCCATGGCACAGACAATGTGGGCAGCCTAGTGTGGAAGGTTGAACACCGATACCGATCCGAAGAGTTTCGCGTGGCTTGGGCAAGATCAAGTAGGCTACGCGGGTATGATTGCGCCAGCATTCAGTGACCAAGGTTTTCGCGTCACGGATCTAAACTGGAAGCAGAAAATCAGTGATGGCCGAGGCTCCATTATTGTCGGTTGGCAAGACGTGACCAACTATGTTGATGTTTATGCCTTAGCAAGTCCTTGGTCTGGTTTTACGAATCTCGCATTTTCAACCAGCGCGGGCGCGATGGGGTTACCCGATGATGGTGCGTTGGCAATCTCTGCGGGTCATATGTTGGGTGACAACTTTTACATTGTCGGTGGTATTGCCGATGCGAAAGGTAAATCAGAGGACATTTTTGATGGTTTCGACACGGCATTTGGCGGTGACGGGGCTTACTTTAAAACCTTAGAAATAGGCTGGACTGCTTCTCAAGAGCAAATTTATACGGATAACTTGCATCTGACCTTTTGGCATATGGATGCTGGCTCTCGTCATAGCTTGTCATCGACAGTATTGGAAGATGGTACGGTCATCGGCGGCGAATCAGGACAAGGTGTGAACTTCTCTTGGAGTCAATTTGTTACTCCGCAAATTATGCCATTTGTTCGTGGTGGTATTTCTGAGGGGGATGTTGCCTTGTATGACCGCTCGTTATCAGTCGGCATGGGTTACTTTGGTTTAGGCCAGCCGAACAATAATTTGGGCTTTGCCATTAACTGGTCACAAACCAATGAAGATACATTGCAAACGTTCTTAAATGCAGGTGAAAGGCAAGTTGCTGCAGAGCTTTACTACAACATGCAGTGGGGTGATCACGTTCAAATTACACCTGATATCCAATACATCAAAGACCCTGCGTTTTCGAGTGAAAGTCATGCCTGGGTGTTTGGCATCCGCGCCCGTATCTTTATCTAGTGTTAGTATAAAAAAATCCCGCTCAAATCGAGCGGGTTTTTTTTATGGGTTTAGCTTGCGGCTTTGACTTTGCCTTGTCTCAAGTCGCTGAGTACCTGAGCTTTTGGACCATCCGCTATGATGGTGCCTTTCTCCATGACAATGACTCGATCAACCACATCTAACATGGACGTTTTGTGGGTAATCAGCAGCAGTGTTTCCGACTCTTTGAGCTGCTTGAGCTGGGTTTTAATGTGCAGCTCTGAGCGGTTATCCATAGAGCTGGTGGGCTCGTCCATAATCAAAATCGGAGGGCGAGCTAAGAATGCTCTGGCAATCGCGACTGCTTGTCTTTGACCACCAGAGAGGAGCAAGCCACCTTCACCTACTTGTCTTTCAAGACCGGCAGGATCTTGTTGAGTGAAGACGGTCACCCCAGCTCGGTTTGCTGCGTCCATAACGTCGCGATCATCGACCAGTGGTCGCCCTAGCGTAATGTTGTCGCGAATAGAGCCGTAAAATAGAGCGCAGTCTTGTGGTACACAGCCAATATTGCGTCTTACGTCCACGTGGTGAAGCTGAGCAATGTCGGTTTCATCAATCCTGACATGACCTTCAGTTGGTTGGTAAAGACCTATTATGAGCCGCTCAAGCGTGGTCTTCCCTGAACCAATACGACCGATGATAGCCACTTTTTCTCCGGGCTCTATCGTTAGGCTTAAATCCCGAATCGACGCCATGGGTGAATCTGGGTAGTGGAAGGTGACGCGATCCAGTTCGATTTTGCCGTGAATGATAGGGCGGTGAATGTAGCGCTTGCCTTCTTCTTGCTCGTCGGGCATCGCCATGACCTGTTCGATAATGGTCATTGACGATTTGGCTTGGTTGTAGCGTGTTGATAGCAGCGAAAGCTGCACTAATGGACCGATTGCACGGCTACTCAACATAGTAGCGGCAATGAGTCCACCCATGGTCAGCTCACCTTCTGCAATTAAGTAAACGCCGAGAATGATCATGCCTATGTTGGAGGATTGCTGCACAAAGCCAGCGGTATTTTGAATACCATCAGTGATACGTTTGCTTTTAATATTCCAGTTTGCCATGTGAGCGACCGCTTCTTCCCAGCGGTACTGATATTGGCTTTGGGCGCCAAATATTTTCACAGTTTCTAGTCCTGCTAAGCTCTCGATTAAGTTAGCGTATTTTTGCGAAGCAAGACGCGACCCTTCGTCGATAGTTTTGCGCAGCGGCCCTTGGATGAGTAGCGAATAAATAATGAGAATCACAACCCCGACAATAGGGATGATCACCAAGTTACCTGCCATTAGCCAAATGATAACTAAGAACAGCAGCGCAAACGGTAGATCAATCAGGGAAGCTATGGTTGCTGAGGTGAAAAACTCGCGAATCGATTCAAACTCTTGCAAGTGACGCGCAAACGCTCCGACCGACGGTGGACGCGACTCCATTCGGATGCCCATCACCTTGCTAAACAGCTTAGATGAAATAAGAATGTCTGACTTTTTACCTGCTACGTCAATAAAGTAACTGCGCATGAGTTTGAGCAGTAAATCAAAGCCGAAGACGATAAAAATACCCGCAGCCAGTACCCAGAGGGTTTCAAAGGCAAGATTTGGCACCACTTTGTCGTATACCAAACGAGTGAACAGCGGCGCGGCAATGGCGAAGATATTGATAAGTAGCGAGGCAATCAACACATCGCGGTAGATGCGTTTTGATTCCCATAAGGTGCCCCAAAACCAGTGGCCATCTCGGGTCTTAAGTACTTCAGGAGAGCGCTCGTCGTAGCGAAACTGCTTTTTAACCAAGAAGTAACGCCCCGAATACTGGGCAATAAGATCGTCTAGGGCAATGGAGATGGGCACCATGCCAGACTCAAGTGTAATGATTTCCGCTTCATTTTTTTCTTGATCGATACTGTTCAGCACGCACGCATCGCCGCCTTTGAGAAGCAGAATGACAGGAAAAACGATGGTTGGAATAGCATCCAGATCCGCCCGGTTTTCTTTGGCGACCAAACCCGCACGCTCGGCTGAGCGTGGTAGTAAGAATGGAGTCAGTTTGCCTGAAGATAGGGGCAGGCCATTAACCAACGCCTCAGGGGAGTTGGCTAAGCCGTAATATCGACTGATGTAGATGAGCGAATTGAGTAACGGATCCTTCATGGATTCTGCACCTATTATTTGTCCACGATAAAGCCTTGGAACACATCAACAAAGTGCTCAGACAAGAAGTCGAGCTGAGTTTGTGTTTCCACGCGAGAGGCAATGGTTTTGATACCTAAGTTGTGTGCTGTTCTTGAAATAGACGTCAGCGTAAACTTCTGTTTTTCATCATCAAGTTGATGGGTGTACAAGTAATCCAATTTCACGTAATCGGGTCTAAACTCGTTGAGGTATTCCAAAGATTGGAAGTTGCGTCCGTAATTATCGACACCAAATTTCGCGCCCGCATTGCGAATGGCATTACAAAATAGTGCGGTGTGATGCGGGTTACTGATAAAGCAGCTCTCTGGTATCTCAAAGTGTAGCTTCTCACAAATACTGGCGTGTTTACTTAGTTCTAACGATATCCAACGAATGAAGCTTGGCTGAGCAATACTGGTCGGCGTGATGTTGATGGCGATGGCATCAGACATTTCTTCACGCTCTAGCTTATTGATGACCGACATAATGACGTGTTCATCGAAGATGTGGCTGGCATCAAGCTGCTCTAGCGCCAATAGATATTGGTTGGCCGTGTAGCGCTCGCCATCTTTTTCAATCGCAGAGAACACCTCACGGTGATAGGTTTCACCCCAGCTACTATTGGCAGCTTGGAAGCGGAAAGTCACTTCGTCGTCGTTGATGGCCTCTTCGACCAAGGCGCGCCATTGCTGTTTGCCCATGATGACGCCAGTGTGTTCGTTAGAGATGTAACCATAGTCTATCTCTGGATTCGATTTAGCTTTGGTGAGCGCGTTATCCAGCACAGACAGCATTTGCGTAGAATTTTTGCGCTCTTCATTAAACACCACACCAAGGGATGCTTTTGCTTTGCTAAGACCAGTTGGGTCTGCATTGAGATCTTGAAT
Source organism: Vibrio wakamikoensis (assembly GCF_050337275.1). Taxonomy (NCBI): domain Bacteria; kingdom Pseudomonadati; phylum Pseudomonadota; class Gammaproteobacteria; order Vibrionales; family Vibrionaceae; genus Vibrio; species Vibrio wakamikoensis. The sequence goes on from NZ_JAKJST010000001.1 coordinate 12,298, forward strand.
ACAGGTGATGATGCTGTTGGCTGCGAACTTGAGTTCATTTTCATCAATATTCGGGAATACAAAACCAAACTCATCCGTCGAGATACGAGCGATCACGGTGTTTGGCAAATTAATGGTCATCGACAGTAGATCGGCAAGCTCGCGCACTAGCCCATCCCCAGCCTCATAACCTTCCCCCTTATAAGTCTGCTTAATAAACTCAGCATGCAAGATGGCGACGCCACCCAATGAAGATTCGCTCAGCCACTGATTGAGCTGTCCCATGAAGAAAGCACGGTTACCAAGGTGAGACACGGGATCCATATACGCGCGTTCGCGCAGCTTCTGTGCTTCCTTCGCTTGCTGTTTGAAGGATTCTTCTACGTGTGCCGACATACTATTGATGCCATCTACGACAGCAATCAAATCTCGGGTTCTAGGTCTAAGCAGCGGTTCACCAAACTGACGATTGGCCACTTGTTCCATTTTAACCACAATGGCGCGCAGTGGATTCAGCGCTCGGCGTAATATAAACGCGATAGCGAGTAAGCCTAATACGAGAATGCCCAAAAATGCCGCTGAAAGACGCTCAAACGCATGCCAAAGCTGAGAATAGGCCTCACCAGGGTGACTAACAATTTCTACCTCTGCCAACTGTAGCCAGCCACTAGTGACGACGCGAGAGTCCTGGATTGGCGAAAACAGAGGAAGATTGGTAAACCATGCAGGTACGTCGCTCGGTTTGATTGGATAAGTGCGCAGTATTTCTTCATCACTCTCAAGAAATACCAGGCGAACCGTAGAGTAGGTGCTGCCATCAAATAGGGCGTTGATCACCGATTCCACGGCGACCTTGTCTTGAGACTGTAGGTACGGCGCCAAGGCAAGTCCGACGGTATTGATGGTGTTATTGACTTCAGAGCGTTGCTGCCGCTCCAAAAAATCTTTGGTGGTGTTAATTTCGATAATAAACACCGACGTCAATAACAGTAAAAAAACGGCTATCATGCCGACCACTAGCTGTCTGTATAGTGTCATAATTATTTACTCGTCGTAATTTACCTTTGGTTTCCGTAACGTTAATGAGCGCTCGCGACTGCGCAAATCATTCCATAATTTTAGTCTCGACGACTTTCCGGCTAACTTGCCTTGGGTGGTTTTCATGGTCCACAAGTTGCGACCATTAAAACTGTATATCGGGAGTAGATCGCCGCGTTTAGACGCGGGTTTTATTTCGCCAATAAGATTGTCTAAGATCAGCGGTTGAGAGCGTGGTGTTTCGTAGTAGGCAAGCACCATGTGGAATTGATTGAGCTCAATCGCCTTAACGTAGACCAAACGTAGCTTTTTATCGGAGATACCGAGTTCGAGCAACGAGAAGTATTTGGCGATGGTAAAGTCTTCACAGTCACCAGCATTGCTCCCTAAAAACTCCAGCGGCGTTGCCCAGTAGTCTTTTCTTCCCCACAATCGAATATCATCGACAAAGTTGAGTTGGTTGAAGAACTCGTTCACTCCAGACAGTTGTTGTTTCTCGGATTTTCCCTGTAAACCAGCCAGCACAGAACGCCATGTCTGAACACGTTTACCCGCCCGCTCTCCGTACGTCTTGGTAACTGTACTAATCCAACGCTGTTCTTGTTTGGTGTAGGCGTCAGTGGTCGTCGCGAGCGATAAGGTTACCGCTGCGGCACAACCGATTAATGTAAACTTCAATTTGGCGCGCAGACGCCCCATTCGCTCACTCTTTATCACTAAGTCCCTTTACTCTTTTAGAGCGTTGTTTTGTGCGCTTATTATTGGTTTGAGCAGGTAATCTAGTACCGTGCGTTTACCTGTAATAATGTCAACCGATGCGGTCATGCCCGGAATAATAGGCAAGGTTTCATCGTGACCAAAGCTAGTCTTTTCGGTTCTGACTCGAACAATATAAAAGCTGTTGCCTTCCTCATCCTGAGTCGTATCCGCGCTGATATGTTCTAGCGTTCCATCTAAGCCGCCGTATTTGGTAAAGTCGTAGGCGCTGAACTTGACGATAGCGTGTAATTCTGGGCGTAAAAACGCGATATCTTGCGGCGCAATTTTCGCCTCAACGAGCAAGGTGTCTTCGGTTGGAACGATCTCAACAATATCCATGCCGGGCTGAATAACACCGCCGACAGTGTTGACGTTAAGTGTTTTTACCGTGCCGTTTACAGGAGACACCACGACAGTGCGGTTTACTCTATCTTCAAGACCAACAGCGGATTCTGTCATGGAAGAGAGCCGGTCTTGTGCTTCGTTGAGTTTTTCTTGCTGTTCTGAGCGGAATTTTTGTGCAATGTCGATACGGCTGAGTTTGGATTCCTCGATGGCAGAGCGCAGGGTAGGCAATTTAAGCTCCGTTGAAGTAAGCTCTCGTCTAGTGTCGTTGACTTGTCGTTGCAATTTAAGCAGTTCAACTTTTGGGACGACACCTTCATCGGCTAGAGGTTTGGTGATGTTTAACTCGTCACGGGCTAGGTTGTAGCCGTTTCTTAGATTTCGAACTCGGGCTTGCATCTCAACGAGATCCTGTTGTTTCTGTCTGACCTGTTGATCAATAACAGAGAGCTCGTTGCGAAGTTCATTGAGATCTTGGCGGTATTCTGCTCTTTGGCGAGACACTAAGTTCTTATTGTTCTCTTCAAATGTAGGCGGGTAGGCGAGCTTATTGGTATCCAGTGTGACAGATTCTCGCCAGTCGCTTCCTGATTTTGACTCATTAATAATAACGCTAGTCAGCGACGCTGAGAGTTGCAACACGCTCGCTGTAAGATTGAGAACCTGCTGCTCACGCTCGCGAAAGTCCGATCTGAAACGTGTATCATCAATCAGCAGAAGTTGTTGCCCTTGAGTGACCGAGTCGCCCTCTCGAACGAGAATTTCTTTAACGAGACCACCTTCTAGGTTTTGAATCACCTGTATTTGCGAAGAGGGAACAACTTTACCTTGGCCGACGGTCACTTTATCGATTTCTGCCCACGCAGCCCAGACCACAGCACAAACAAAAAACAGCAACATCACCCAAAGCATGATTCTGGCACTGGTAGGAGTATTGAGCAGCAAAGCAGCGGTTTTGTCGTCGATGTAATCCAGCTCGGCGTCCGACACCTTTTTGTATTCTTTATTATCCATATTCCATCCGCAGGGGTGATGTTCAGGAGTCGACTAATAGTTTGATTCTATTACCAAGATTATCCATCTGTAACCTGTTCTCATAGAAAGAGTCGATCCATCATGCATTATTGGACGTAGTTCACGGTGTGACCGTTTGTTAAGGGGGCACTTCGTCACTAGCGTTATCCGAAAGTTTAGCAGCGACGTGGTGAATATAAAGTAATGAATTATCGAAATATTGTCTGGCTTGAAGAAATTCATCATCCATTAGTGACAAACTAGGCGATAGAATTCAAAAATCGACGTCGAGATAGGGAATTCGGGTTGTTTTCTGTCACATATCGGCGCAAAATTCACAAAAAAGTGAGGAGTTGTTATGGGAATTGAAGATATTCGCCGCGAGTATTCGAAAGGTGGCTTGCGTCGTAAAGATTTAGAAGACGACCCGATTGATCAATTTAACAAGTGGCTAGCGCAGGCGGTGGAAGCCAAGCTTAGCGACCCAACCGCGATGACTGTGGCAACGGTTGACGAAAATGGTATGCCATTTCAGCGCATTGTTTTGTTAAAGAGCGTCGATGAGAGCGGCTTCGTGTTTTACACCAACCTTGGTAGCCGTAAAGCGCAGCACATCGAACATAACAATAAGGTGAGTTTGCATTTCCCTTGGCACACTCTTGAGCGTCAGGTGCATGTTACTGGTGTAGCGGAAAAGTTGACGGCGATGGAAAACATGAAGTATTTCACCTCGCGCCCAAAGGAAAGCCAACTTGCAGCGATTGCGAGTAAACAAAGTAGTCGTATTTCGGCACGCGGTGTTCTTGAAGGTAAATTTCTGGAACTGAAACAGAAGTTTGCTAAAGGCGAGATCCCAGTACCAACGTTTTGGGGTGGCTACCGTATTCGTCCTGAATCGATTGAATTTTGGCAGGGTGGCGAACACCGACTGCATGACCGTTTCCTGTTTAGCAAAGATGGAACCGGTCAATGGGATGCAGAAAGATTGGCGCCGTAACTGCTATTTAGCGTTTAGATTTTATCTAAGCTGCGGTTTTCGCAGCTTTTTTTATATTTTTGCTTCGATATAGTACAAATTGCAACCACCGTAACTTGTTGGTTCATGATCATTGTTCCGGAAGCTTGATCAAGTAAGGATCCTTTTTTATGCTTCTGTTTCTAGGTGATCTATTCATAGTAAGCCCAATAACGATAAGCGATTGCGCGATTCGCTTTCCCAAATTCACTGGAAATCGATATACTCCGCGGATCGACATTCCATTTACACTGAGGCTGGAAACATGGTGAAACGCAATAATGACATCCTTGATCATGCTTCCCCAGTGCCCAGCATCATCAAGCCAGCTGAAATCGTTCGTCTGCCTTCACATATGGACTCTCACGAGCACCATTACACGCAAGTTGTGATTGGACTCAAAGGTCAATCTGAGTTCGATGTTGGCGGTGTTGGCAACAAGGTAGGCCCTGGACAGGGCTGTGTGGTGACATCTGGCCTTGATCATGCTTTCGGTGGCATTGTTGATCAACCGGATATTTTGGTGTTGAACATGCCACTGCCAAGTGATGATGATCCAGTACTTCTTCAAAGAATCAATGAGTTATCGAAGAGTAAAACTTACTTTCAACTTGATATTCAAATTCAAAAACTGATTCAGATGTTGGTGGCAGAAATGAAAAGTAGCCCAGATGATCTGTTACTCAGTCGTGCATGCAACGACACTGTGGTGGCGTTATTGCAGCGCCACATTTCAGAGCTTAAGACGTCACTGCGTGACTCTCGTTTCGATCTTGAACAGATTGATCGCTACATCGAGCAGCATTTAGCCCATAAGATCTCCGTCGCTCAGCTTGCCGGTAGTGTGTTTCTAGGAGAGAGTCAGTTCCATATGCTGTTTAGAGAGCATTTAGGCATTACGCCACACCAATATGTGCTGAACAAGCGCGTTGATGCAGCCAAGCGATTGATTGAACAAGGCAACTTAAACTTAGGTCAAATTGCAGAACTCACTGGCTTTTCTGGTCAAAGTACCTTTACTCATGCCTTTTCTAGGTTGCAAGGCATCTCTCCGTCGCAGTATCGCAAGCGTTTCTCTTAATCTTCATGTCGGAAGACAATAAAGCTTGGTCGATTCCAATAAAGTTTGTCACGTCTGCGCAGTTAGTTCACTTGACAGAGATTTATGTGAACCGGTTTTAGCAAACACGCCTTTGCCCCAAAACAAGCTAGAAAAAGATTTCGGTTAATTTCAAGACTCGCAATTTGACTTACTTTTCCTCATGTCTAGAGCTCTGCCCATGCGGCTAAACTTGATAATCCACTACAGTTCAGAACAACTAACAAGCGTTTAAGGTTTCAAGATATTTTTTCGGCTCTTCTCCGATTTAGTGACATCCTGCAGGACATTGATACGGAAACTTAACTAAGGATTCCGGAAATATTCTCTAAATCCTATAGACAAATACTAAACAGCATGCCAATATATCTGTGATGTTTAGGATTAATCCTAAAATTCACAAACGCAAGGGGGACGGACTGTAATGGGTAAAATCTCAAAAATGGCTACAGAAACGGATTGTATCGAACTATCGAAGCGAATATTAAAGCTAAAGGATACTCTGGGACTTACATATAAAGAGCTGAACGTAAGGCTAGAACGGCCTTGTACCGCTAGTACACTTCAAATTAGAGCCACTCATCCTAATAAAGGATGTAGTCTCAATTTATTCAACAAAATAGATCATTCGATCAAAAAGTTGGACTCCACCGCTAAAGAGGTAGAGGACACAAGATCTCAGATAACTAGCTTACGTGACGCTGCGATAGAAGATATAACTCGAATTTTCGACGAGCACATTGCTAAAATTGAAGATGTAATCTCGAACAAATACAGATAGGAAAGAGTTATGTTACCAGAAAATTTTGAGTTCATAGCAAAAACAAAAAAGGTGAGATATTGGGAGATAAAAAAGTGCGATATCTGTAGTGAATCAATTGGCTTTATGATTCAGAAAGATAATGTCTACTTTGATGAAACATGTGATTGTAGTCCTCGTGATAAGAGCCGTAATTCATCTTGGGGCGAGTTGGCAGAGGTTTACAATAACGAAACAAACGAAGGAAAAATAGAAAATCACAAGAAATTCTGGTCAATAGATTGACTTTAATATCATATAGCTAAACTGAGGTTAGCAAGGGTGGTATGAAAACACACGACCAGATTATCTTTGAGTTGCTCAATATCTATCCAAAACTCATTGACTCGAGGGGATTTATTTTTTTCGGCACGCTAGAGAAAAAGCCTCCGTACGAGATGGCCTGTTATCAGAGTTGGCGTTTGGTTATTGAAGAGGATACTGAATACCTCGAAGCGAAGAGGACTATCGGTTATATGCTCGAATCATTGCTAGAAAATATAAGTGTTCCTTCCCCTCACCCACACGGTTACATAAAGATAGAAAACTCTTTAATTACATTACATTGGACAACCAATGACGTAGTAGAAACAATGCTGGATAACATAGAAAGGGTGTCAAAACTAAAAAAACACTATGGTTTCCTCGATTAAGCGTAGTGAAAAACTGTTTGAGAATGGCAGTGGTTAACTTGTCAGGTACGCGATCAAAGTGTGCGGTGATCCAACGAACTGCATGAGAATAGGCATCGATTGTAGCAGGTCGTTTACCTTGTAGTTTAGGAGTGGAAAGGTGTTGTTCATAAAGAAAGTTGTAGCGTTCTAAGTCGGTGGTGTTCATGATTTACTCTTGTCAACGGCGATCAGTGTGATGGTGTTGCAAGAGTATGAACGGTAGAAGTTATACTCTGCAGTGCAGCGGCTTCGTTCAACAAATTACTTAAGTGGACTTAAATCGCTTGGCAAACCTCGTATTTATACCAATTGATTTCAGTTCCATAAATATTGAAATATTTACAGGACATTTGAGGGTTGATAATGAATCAAGATGTATATAAAAAAATCTCTGAGCGTATATCTAACGGAGATTTTAAATCTAATAAGTTACTAGTGTTGTATAAGAATGCCGAAAAGCAGGATAGTGAGCAAGGTCGTAATTTAATGTCTCAAATTATCAAATATTCAGAGCGCAACGATACTGTACTTTATCGAAAACTAGTACCAGAGAGCGATGTAAGCCGTAAACGATTTATGGAAGATGAGGGGTTTTCTTGTGCTAACTGGCTATGGTCGTGGTCATTCGTAAATCATGATAAAAAAATCATCGCTTTTGGTGCTTGGAATAATGCTTATATTGATGAGTGTAATGTTGTTATTCTTCGTGAGCGGTGGAAAGGTGAAGAACGTGAAGCTTCAGGCTATAAACAAGCATTGAAGCATATTGCGCTAGTTGAAGAACGAGGATACAGCTATCAGGTTTTTAATATGATTCATGGTGGACATGACGCTAAGGGGCGTTCAAAAATTGCTGGCATTGACCCCATTCTCCGAAGTGCAGTCGTGAGAAAGGAAGGTGAAGATTGGATCGCTACTGTTTTATAGTAATCCCCATATAACAAACGATTAAGGATTCAAGATGCTTTTTCTAATCTGATAGAAACGGCTTAGCTCAGTGATCGTAAATCATTTCTGTCCAAAAACGTTTCAGAAAGTGATCAAACTGTAGCTTTCTATAGTCCAATAATTGCTTGAAAAGGCTAGTTTCCTATGCCTTCCGACACTTCAAATGAATCAACTACTGAGACTCGCTGCCGATGCAGATCATCATGGCATCAGGTCGCCAATACTCAAACTCGCAATCCATCAACATACCATCTTGCTTGTAGTTCACACGGCATATCTTTAGAACAGGTTGTCCTTCTGCCAAATTGAGGGCTTTGGCGACATGGCTAGGCGCTGATGTTGGAATGACGTCGAAGTGAGAACGCCCTGTCTCGTAGCCATACGTTTCTTGGTAGCACTGTGTGAGTGACATGGTTAGGTTTTTATCCAAGATGTCGGGGAATAGCGAAGCAATCAGGCAATTCTCCACAAACAGCACTACACGTCCATCGATGTATCGCAGTCGCTCTATGACATGAATCGGTGTAATCGTGTCAACCGACAGCGCCTTTGCGTATTCACCACTTGCCATCTCAGTTCTAACATTCACCAGCTTAGTTTCAGCAATTCGGTCTTGATCGCGAATCATCTGATGAAAGTGATTGCGTGACAGTGGGTTATAGCGGATACGCTGCGGTGAAACATACCAGCCACGACGCTCTTCTCGATAGATCAAACCTTCGGTTTCAAGGGAGGTAAGGGCGTCTTTAATGGTAATTCGAGTGGTTGAGAAGAGTTCACTCAACTCACGCTCAGAAGGTAGCTTCTGCCCAGCCTGCATTATGTTTCCTGAGATTTGATCTCTTATGGTGGTTTTGATTTTCGCAAGCTGAGTGAGGGTTTTCATTGTTGTGACCTAGTCCAAAGGCGTATAGATGAACAAGATACGACAGCTTGGTAACAGTTTTATGAAGGCTTCAATCTCATCTGGCTTTGATTGTAACCTACTCACTTCTAAGTTCTTTCCTAACTATGACGTTGTCAAAACCCAGTTTTTCTCAAAATCAGCAATAATTAAAATTCAATCCGACTAAATTAATAACCTCATATTTAAACAACATGAAAAAACTCAACCTCGCTTTTATCGCTCTTGTTCTAACTATCTTAGCTGGTTGTTCTTGAACCGCGTCCGTCGACAATGCAAAAACCAGCAGCTATGCCCGTTCTCATGAGCTTGTTGGCCAAGCATCGTGGTATGGAAGCAAATACCATGGCAAGCGCACCGCAAGTGGCGAGCGATATAACATGAGAGCCTATACTGCGGCTCATAAAACGTTACCGTTTGGCACCATCGTTAGGGTGACGAATACCAATAATGGCAAAACTGTCGATGTGAAAATCAATGACCGTGGTCCCTTTGTGAAAGGTCGTGTTATTGATCTTTCACGAAAGTCGTTTGACCAGATTGGTAACATTAATGCTGGTACTTTACCGGTTAAGATTGATGTGATTGATGATAGTAATACGTTTAGGTATAAGCACTAAATCTCCTCTTCCTGCCCAAATATAGCCGTCATCCCACTGGCCGTGCACCTACGCAGGCAGGGATCTTCTTCAAGCGCGCACCAAGCCTGTACTGATGGTCACATAGGTAACACTTTAAACCGGCCACATAGGTAACACCCTATGTTGGCCGAATTACTTTTCCAACAACTTCATCTACAATCCCTAATCTCATTTCTCCAAATCGAAGCAACCAACATCGATTGTCGATATATTCCAAACTAACGTACTCACCTAATAGTCTTCTCGTGACGTAAATGGCTTGCCCGTTAAGTTTAATATAGCCGCCACATTTCACCTTTCTGACTTCATGTTCGCTAGGGTATTCCAGCGGAGGTAATTGATTGGGGAATGGTCGAGGAGACTTTCTATAAACATCAGCAGGACATTTCCCTAATCCAAGAGATTGATGAGGACGCTCTTCATTGTATTGCAACTTAAAGTGATTGAGAGCACGTTGCTGAGCCGATAGGTTGCCCTTCGGTGGTTTGGCTACTTCAGCCTTCAAGGTCCTATGCATCCTTTCGTGCCGACCATTCTGTTGTGGGCATCCAGCCTTAATTCTTTCTGGATAGATACCAAGACGAACGAGCCAGATTGATAGCGGGGTTAGCCCTCCTAAGGTTACACAGGCAAATGGCCAGCCATTGTCTGTTCGAATCATTCTAGGTAAGCCATACTCGCGAAAAGCGGCTTCATAAGCACTTTGTACAGGGGGCAGTTTGGTGTTGTAGAGTCCTTTACACACCAGGAGCATACGGCTGAAATTATCCGTGAGAGTGAGTGGATAGCACCACCTATCGTTGCCCATTTTAAACTGACCTTTAAAGTCGGCACTCCAAACATCATTTGGCTCTATCGCATGAGCAAGAGGCTGAGTTTGAGGTGGCGTCGTCAGCCTTCTTCTCTTGGGTCTTACAAGATTGTGGCGCTTAAGGATTTCACCAATGGTACTTGGCGCAGGCCAATGTTGAGTATGGTTAGAACGATAGAGGGCGGAGTGTATTTTAACAGGCCCCCAGTTTGGATAACGAACCTTTAAATCAAGTATCCGTTTCACAATCCAGTCCGGCGTTTGATTGGAATGGGTATGTCTAGCTCGACTCAAGTCAGCTAAACCAGTCATTCCTTGCTCGCGGAAACGGTTGATCCATTTGTAGCCTGTTTTACGAGCTATGCCATAACGCTGGCACAGCTCGCTAATAGAAAATCGATGGCTAAGCCAATCTTCAATGAAAAGTTCTCTTTGGCTCATGATGCAAGTCTCTTCCCATGGCATAAGCTTCTCCTCTTCGAAGCTTACACATTAGCACTTGTTACCCATGTGCCCGGTTAGAACTGTTACCTATGAGCCCGGTCAATACCGCTTTGAGTAGACCCCTGCCTGCGCAGGGGTGACGATAATTTTAAGGGTGACGATAATTTCAGTCGTGGCGATAATTTGAGTACACTCTTTAAAGAATAAAGCGACTCAAATCTTCATCTTCAACAAACTCACCTAACTTCGATTTCACATAGCCAGAGTCAATCACGAGCTTCGAGCCAGGCTTGTCAGTGGCTTCAAATGAAATCTCATCCATCAGGCGCTCCATCACAGTATGAAGGCGACGCGCACCGATGTTCTCGGTAGTTTCGTTGACTGTCCACGCCGCATCCGCGATCTGTTGGATGCCGTCGGTGGTGAATTCAACATCGACTTCTTCCGTCTTCATCAGCGCGATGTATTGCTCTGTCAGTGATGCTTTTGGTTCGGTTAGGATGCGTTTAAAGTCATCGCTGCTTAGGGCTTCTAGCTCAACTCGAATTGGCAGGCGGCCTTGTAGTTCAGGGATAAGGTCCGATGGCTTCGCTACTTGGAACGCACCAGAGGTAATAAACAGGATGTGGTCTGTTTTTACCATGCCATGCTTGGTTGAGACCGTGCTGCCTTCAATCAATGGCAGTAGATCGCGCTGCACGCCTTCGCGTGATACGTCTGGACCTGATGCTTCACCACGCTTACAGATTTTATCGATCTCATCGATAAACACGATGCCGTTGTTTTCAACGTTGTAAATTGCTTGCTCTTTTAGCTCTTCTTGATTGACCAGTTTAGCGGCTTCTTCTTCCACAAGGGCTTTGAGAGCATCTTTAATTTTTAGCTTACGCTTCTTCTTGGTGTCACCGCCAAGGTTCTGGAACATGCTTTGCAGCTGATTCGTCATCTCTTCCATACCAGGAGGTGACATGATTTCTACGCCCATTTGAGGCGCTGCTGTTTCGATGTCGATCTCTTTGTCATCAAGTTTGCCTTCGCGCAGTTTCTTACGGAAGATTTGACGAGTATTGGAAGAAGCGTCGTCAGTAGGCTGCTCGTTTTGACCCCAAGCATCACGTGCTGGTGGAAGCAGAGCGTCAAGAATGCGCTCTTCCGCTTGCTCTTCAGCGCGGAATTTCACTTTTTCCATCGCTTGCTGGTGGGTCATCTTGATCGCAACGTCTGTCAGATCACGGATGATGGTTTCTACTTCTTTACCTACGTATCCCACCTCTGTGAACTTGGTGGCTTCTACCTTGATGAACGGAGCATTAGCAAGTTTCGCTAAGCGGCGTGCGATCTCGGTTTTACCCACACCCGTTGGACCGATCATTAAGATGTTCTTTGGTGAAACTTCTACACGTAAGCTCTCTTCGAGCTGCATGCGGCGCCAGCGGTTTCGCAGCGCGATAGCAACAGAGCGCTTAGCTTTGTCTTGGCCAATGATATGGCGGTTTAACTCATGAACAATCTCGCGAGGAGTCATCTCAGACATAATTAATTCCTTACAAAACTTCTGGCACCAATGTGTGCCAGTTGGAAATTAGACTCATGACCTAGTTAGTGTCAGTGTCATGCTTAAAAGCACGTCATTCCTGTGCAGACAGGAATCTACTCAAGGCTTGGTGCGTGCTAACAGTAGATCCCCGCCTACGCGGGGATGACGCATTTTGTTAGCAGCCTGAGACATTTATTTACCGAGGCGACCTTACTTGTTTTCTGTCGCGTCGCTTTCTAGTTCTTCAATAGTGTGGTGATGGTTGGTGAACACACAAATATCGCCAGCAATCTTAAGTGCTTTCTCTGCGATCTCGCGCGCATCTAATTCTGTGTTCTCGAGCAGTGCCGTCGCTGCCGCTTGAGCAAAGTTACCACCAGAGCCAATCGCAATGAGGTCATTCTCTGGCTGAACCACATCACCGTTACCGGTGATAATCAGTGAAGCGGTTTCATCCGCTACCGCCAGTAGCGCTTCTAGTTTGCGAAGTGCACGGTCGCTACGCCAGTCTTTCGCAAGCTCAACCGCCGCTTTGGTTAGGTGGCCTTGGTGCATTTGCAGCTTGCTTTCAAAGCGCTCAAACAGAGTAAACGCGTCAGCCGTACCGCCAGCAAAACCTGCGAGTACTTGGTTGTTGTAGAGTCTACGAACCTTACGGGCATTGCCTTTCATTACGGTGTTGCCCAGCGATACTTGTCCATCACCCGCGATCACGACTTTGTTGTTACGACGTACAGATACAATAGTAGTCACGACGTTTGCCTCTTATTGGTTTTAATTTGGTTATGGAATGGATATGTGGACGCGAGGAATGGAATTCAAGGGGAAGAGCTTTTCGGGAATGTAAACGAAATCAGCCCCTGTTATGAGAGGCTGATTATTGGTTGTTTTTTGTTGGCGAGCTTCAGAGCTTACTGCGCTTCTTTCCAAATAGCGCAAGGCTCAATTTTAGCGCGCTGTAGCTTGTGCTTTTCGCGCTCGGCATCGCGTTTAAGCTTGTAAGGACCCAGTACGACTCTAAACCAGCTGCTGTTTTCTTTCTTGCGAATTTGGCTTGAGATGCCTTGGAAGGCAATGTCCAACTTACGAGCTTCCGCCTGTGCTAGCGTTTTGTATGCGCCGCACTGCATGATGTAAGGGATCTTAGAAACCACTTGCTCTTTGGCTTTTACCTCAACCTCACGCTTTGGCAAGGTTTCCACATAGTCCCACTTTTCTTCAGGTGGCGGTGGGATTGGTTTCGCCGGCTTTGGTTTCGGCTTAGGTGCTGGTTTGGTGGTCACAGGAGCGGGCTTGGCTGGCTCTGGGTCGTTACTTAGTAGGTACAACCCGTAACCAAACCCACTGGCGAGCAAAATCGCTAGCAAGCCACTGCGCCAGGGTTTCTTACCGGAAGTTCTCTTTTTTGCAGGGCGACGACTGGTGCCTTTGCCCCGTCTTACATAGTCTCGGTTTGCCACTTAGATTGGTTCTGATTGAAATAACTCACTGACCTCATGGTAAATACCGCGAGGTCAAGTTGCAAGTCAGTATCGTGCCAACTACAAGATTCTTGGAGGAGCCGCACTGTCGCGGATCACAAGTTCGGTATCCAATAAGCGAGAGCCTGCGCGAACGTCCGCGCCTTTGAGTACTTCAAGCATCATATACATCGCTTGGCGACCAATCTCATATCGTGGCTGAGAGACGGTGGTTAACGGTGGATCGCAGTATTGAGCAAATTGAATGTCATCAAAGCCCACTACAGATAAGTCTTGGGGAACTCGCAGACCAAGCTTCTTCGCTTCCTGCATTGCGCCAATCGCCATCACATCGTTGTGACAGAATATTGCGGTTGGTGGTTCAGGTAGGGCAAGTAGGGTACGAACCAATCGCGCGCCAGCTTCAAATGTAAAGTCACCTTTAACCGTGTAAGCTGGATTCATCGGCAGGCCAGCTCGGCGCAGTGCTTGTTGGTAGCCTTGCTGTCTAAAACGGCACAGGAATGCTGTGTCAGGACCGGCGATTTGTGCGATGCGCTTATGGCCTAAATTCGAAAGGTAGTTAACCGCCTCAAACGCTGAGGTGAGGTTATCAATGTGAACCGTTGGTAGCTCAAGCTCTGGTGCAAATTCACATGCCATCACAATAGGTGGTAAGTTTTTTTGCTCAGGCTTGCTGATATCAAACGGTAGGTCAGTACCGAGTAGCAGCATACCGTCGGCCTGTTTAGTAAACACGAGATTTACAAAAGAGGTTTCACGTTTTTTCGACTGACCACTATCACCCAGTAACACTAGGTAACCATGTTCCATTGCGGCATCTTCAATACCACGAATGATCTCGGAAAAATACGGGTCGCAAATGTCGGGAACAATCGTCACTATGGTTTTGGATTCATTTCTGCGAAGATTGCGTGCGAGTGAATTGGGAGAATAACCAGCTTCCAAAACAGCATCTTCAACACGTTTACGCGTAGAAGATGACACTTTTTCTGGGTTCATCAAAGCTCTCGAAACCGTAGCCGTTGAGACGCCTGCAAGCTGGGCAACATCCTTCATTGTCGCCATAAACGTGTGTCCTCTCTCTGTATGTCTGAACCTATAGGGAAGGTCTATTATTTATTGTTATCTTTCCCTGTGGGTTATTCCTGTGTTAAATGATTCATTTATCTAGTAAATAGATTTATAAGATCTATTTTTACAATCATGAACCAATACTAAATATTATTCATTTCTCGAATGAAAGTTACGGCCTGATTAACAGATTTTGCAAAACAATTGTGAAGCATATCACAACTAACGCCGCTTATTTTTTTGTCAGTAACCATTTTGCTTGGTGTGTTAGGTTAAGAATGGGTATCTAGCTGAGGTCTTGCGGCTCTACATCCAGTGACCAGCGCACTTTTTTTGCCAAAGGCAATTGAGCAATGACAGGTTTGGCCGCGCTGATGATCTTCTGCATTTGTGGGCGACTCGGTACTTGCAGCACCAGTTGCCATCGCGCTTTTCCTGCGCGTTTTGCTATGGGGGCTGGGGTTGGACCCAGTACCATGCAAGCGTTATCAAAGAGCGGATGTGCTTCTAATGAGTAGCGTACTTGCCTTAGGAAGTTCTCGACTTCATTACTGTTGTTGGCTTCGGCGCGAACCAAAGTCAAAAAGCTAAATGGCGGCAACTTGGCTAGCTTACGCTCGTCAATGACTGTTTCGGCAAAGTGGCGATAGTCTTTATGCAGCAAGCTTTGCAGCAATGGATGTTCTGGGTGGTGAGTTTGTAGCAGTACTTCGCCTGGCTTACTGGCACGACCTGCGCGACCAGCGACTTGGATGAAGAGCTGGGCGAGCCTTTCTGAGGCTCTAAAGTCACTGCTATACAGTGAACCATCGACATCCAACAGCGCCACAAGCGTCACATTGGGGAAGTGGTGTCCCTTGGCGAGCATTTGGGTGCCAATCAAAATTTGATATTCATTCTTCTTGATAGCGTCCAATGCGGCTTCTAGGCTGCCTTTGCGCCTAGTGCTATCGCGGTCGATACGAATAGTATTGTATTCGGGAAATAAGCTCTCAAGCTGAGCCTCTAACTGCTCAGTCCCCACGCCTACAGTGACCAGTTGATGCGATCCACAGCCTTCACACTGATGCACA
Organism: Vibrio wakamikoensis; assembly: GCF_050337275.1. Classification (NCBI taxonomy): domain Bacteria; kingdom Pseudomonadati; phylum Pseudomonadota; class Gammaproteobacteria; order Vibrionales; family Vibrionaceae; genus Vibrio; species Vibrio wakamikoensis. The sequence continues at coordinate 27,933 of NZ_JAKJST010000001.1, forward strand.
ATCGGGCGCTGCGAGCCACAATGGTGGCAGCGAATTTCATTGCTTGATTGGTGATAGGTGTAGTACGCATCGCAGCGGTGACACTCAGCAGTCCAGCCACATTCGTGACACATTAGGGCTGGGCTAAATCCTCGTCGGTTCAAGAACAACATGACTTGGTTGCCCGCCTCTAAATGGCGGCGTAGCTCAGCGATAAGTGGTGCCGAGAGTCCAGCTTCGAGAAACTGACCTTTGACATCAATCACCTTGTTTGTGGTCGGAACGGCGAGTCCTGCGCGCTGACTGAGAATCAAATGATGATACTTTCCTGCGAGTGCGTTTTGCAGCGTTTCGATACATGGCGTTGCGGATCCTAAGATGATTGGGATCTGCTCTTTGTTAGCGCGCATCACAGCCACATCGCGAGCATGATAACGAAGGCTATCTTGCTGTTTGTAGGACGTATCGTGCTCTTCATCGACAATAATGATGCCGAGATCGGCAAACGGTGTCAGCAGCGCCGAGCGGGTGCCAATAACAATGCCTGCGACCTTATCGCGTGCACTTAACCAAGCATTTAGGCGCTCGGTGTCATTAAGCCCAGAGTGGATGACTTCAATCGGCACATTAAAGCGTTTGCGAAAGCGGTTGATAGTCTGTGGCGTGAGGCCAATTTCCGGCACGAGAACCAAAGCTTGCTTGCCACGCTCTAACACGGGCTTAATCATCTGTAGGTAGACTTCGGTTTTGCCTGAACCGGTGACCCCTTCAAGCAGATAGCAGCCAAACTCGTTCTGGCTATTGACCGAAGCAATAGCCACGGCTTGTTCGGCGTTTAAGCGAAGATCAAGCGGATCGTTACAGATCGCCTCAGGCCAAGTGGTGGACTTTGTCTGTTTCTCGATTGATGCGATCCAGCCTTTTTCCGTGAGTGTTTTAAGCACACTTGTACTCACATCACTATCGACGAAAGTTTGATGCGAGCACGGACCTGACTCGAGCATGCTCATGACTTTGGCTTGCTTTACTGCGCGACCGAAACCAGAGATGAGCTGATTTTTCCCCGATTCTGTGATGTGCCATTCAACAGTCGCTGCAAACTCTGCGGGTTTCCCTTTGCGCAGTGCTGCGGGTAGGGCGTTACTTAACGTGTCCCCAAGCGGATATTGGTAATAAAGGCTGCACCATGAGATAAGATCAAACAGCGGTTTAGACCAGACAGGTGAGCTGTCGAGCGCCGCTTTTATTGGCTTAAGTTTTTCTATCGGGAATTCAGATTCGTGGCTGAACGCTATCACAATACCGACCAGGGTCTTTGGTCCAAAAGGGACAGACACACGTCCGCCGACCACAGGAAATAGGTGGGCTGGAACTAGGTAGTCAAACTGTTTGTCGAGTGGTACGGGTAAAGCCACGCGAGCGACATTTGGGCGCATAATGAGGTCGGTATTGATAAAGAAGAGGTCTATTCTAACGGTATAGGCTGCCTTGTATAGACTGTGGAATCAATTTATCGGCGCAGACTCACCGAAGGTGGCGAAAAAAGTCGCAATTTTAGTTGATTCCCTTGGCACTATTCTTTACTATACTGCGCCTTGATGGCATGGCTTCTTGCTTTCTTATTGGAATGCAAAGCGATGGTATCGACTATCTATTAACTACGTGTGGTGTCCGGCTTAGAATCGGATGGCGACACGGCCTAAATTATTGAGGTTTCCCATGAAAGCTGGTATCCACCCAGAATACAAAGCTGTAACAGCAACTTGCTCTTGCGGCAACACATTCGAATTCAACTCTACTCTAGGTAAAGATTCTATCCACCTAGACGTATGTGACAAGTGCCACCCATTCTACACTGGTAAGCAACGTATCGTTGATACTGGCGGCCGTGTTGATCGCTTTAACAAGCGTTTCGGTGCTCTATCTAGCAAGAAGTAATTATTACTTTTGCAGATTAAAAAAGGACGCTTCGGCGTCCTTTTTGCATTTCTGAGGCGACAGTTTCGTCCATTTTGTGTGTCAATCTTAGTTCAGTGATTTTGGCACTCACTTCCAATTTTTTCCTGCTTTCATTTCGTCCATCCATTCAAAACCGTGATGAAGTCGCGTAGTATTGTTTTTGTAAAGTATAACTTTGCCAGAGTATTGAACATCTGAGATACCTCCTCTCCGTTCAAATGTACCCACTCTGTGTATGTAACCCTTTAGAAGCAAAGCTAATAAAAATTAACGGGTTTATACTCATAAAAAACAATACCATTCAGTCTCAAAAATGCAGGATCGCTAACCATGTCCGATGATCATCAAATCGACGAATTTCGCCAACAAGCGCTTGATTACCATGCCAACCCCGTCCCTGGAAAAATTGAAATAGCGTTAACTAAACCCGCTAACTCTGCTGCCGACCTAGCATTGGCTTATAGCCCAGGTGTGGCTGAGCCAGTACGTGAAATCGCGCAAAATGCTGAGAACGTTTATAAGTACACCGCAAAGGGCAATATGGTTGCGGTGATCTCTAACGGCACCGCTATTTTAGGTCTTGGTAACCTAGGGCCAATGGCCTCTAAACCCGTAATGGAAGGCAAAGCCCTGCTGTTTAAGCGCTTTGCTGGTTTGGACTCTATTGATATCGAAGTCAAACACCGCACGATCGATGAGTTCGTCGACACGGTTGCCAACATCTCAGATACGTTTGGCGGTATTAACCTAGAAGATATTAAAGCGCCTGACTGTTTCGAAATTGAGCGTCGCCTAATTGAGCGTTGTGATGTGCCTGTATTCCACGATGACCAACACGGTACTGCGATTGTTACCGCAGCAGGTATGCTCAATGCGATTGAGCTGCAGGGTAAAGATCTTAAGGAAGCGACCATTGTCTGCTTAGGTGCTGGTGCTGCGGCGATCGCTTGCATGGAGCTTTTGATCAAATGCGGTGCAATGCGTGAGAAGATCTACATGCTGGATCGCAAAGGTGTGATCCACACGCGTCGTGATGATCTTAACGAGTATAAAGAGCTGTTTGCCAACAACACCGACAAGCGCACGCTAGAAGATGTAATTGAAGGTGCGGATCTATTCCTTGGTGTATCGGGTCCTGATTTGCTGCCACCAGACGCACTTAAGCTGATGGCGGACAAGCCAATTGTGTTTGCTTGTTCAAACCCAGATCCAGAAATTAAACCGGAGCTTGCACACCAGGTTCGTGATGACCTGATTATGGGTACGGGTCGTTCAGACTATCCAAACCAAGTTAACAACGTGCTGTGTTTCCCGTTTATCTTCCGTGGCGCGCTAGATGTGCGTGCGAGTGAGATTAATGATGAGATGAAACTGGCTGCGGTAGATGCGATTCGTGAGCTAGCGAAAGAGCCGGTACCACAAGAAGTACTCGATGCTGCAGGCGTTGAATCGTTGACGTTTGGTAAAGACTACATCATTCCAAAACCGATGGATCCGCGTTTGTTACCTCGCGTAGCTAAAGCGGTCGCGAAAGCGGCAGTAGAATCGGGTGTTGCGCGTATTGAGTTGCCAGATAGTTATATGGCTTAAGGTTGTGGCGAACACGAAACGTATTTAACGAAAGAGGGTCTAGATGACCCTCTTTTTTATTGGGCGGTCATGGCATCACACACTGTAATAATTTTAACGTGATATGCCCACCACTCCCGTCATTCCTGCGCAGGCAGGAACCTTCCTGAGGCTTGGTGCGCGCTTTGCGTAGACCCCTGCCTACGCAGGCGCGCGGCTAGTGGGGTGACGATAGCTTTGGGATGACGATAATTTTGATCGTGGTGACTCTATAGCGTGCGTCATTCCTGCGCAGGCAGGAATCTTCTTGAGGCTTGGTGCGCGCTTTGAGTAGACCCCTGCCTACGCAGGCGCGCGGCTAGTGGGGTGACGATAATTTTGATCGTGGTGACTCTATAGCGTGCGTCATTCCTGCGCAGGCAGGAATCTTCCTGAGGCTTGGTGCGTGCTATGAGTAGACCCTTGCCTACGCAGGCGCGCGACTAGTGGGGTGACGATAGCTTTGGGATGACGATAATTTTGATCGTGGTGACTCTATAGCGTGCGTCATTCCTGCGCAGGCAGGAATCTTCTTGAGGCTTGGTGCATGCTTTGAGTAGACCCCTGCCTACGCAGGGGTGACGATAGCTTTAGGATGACGTTATCTTTAGGTCTGTGTTGCTATATTCCTTGAACAAAAAGCTCGCGGAGGAAGTTCTAGTGAACTTGGACATATGATCTCAGGAGTAGAATGCAATCTACTCTTCATCAAACGCTTCAAACTCAATCCCCATCGCCGTCATCAGCTCTTTCGCTTCTGTTGGGATGTCATCAGGACGGTCTTTTCTTAAATCTTCGTCGGTTGGAAGCGGCTGGCCAGTGTAGGCGTGCAAGAACGCTTCGCACAATAGCTCACTGTTGGTTGCATGGCGTAGGTTATTGATTTGGCGACGAGTACGCTCATCGGTCAATACCTTTAGCACCTTCAGCGGGATAGACACTGTGATTTTTTTTACCTGCTCGCTTTTTTTACCGTGCTCCGCATATGGGCTAATGTATTCACCATTCCAATCTGCCATTACACACCTTCGCTCTGTTAATCATAAATAGTAGTAATAAGTATCCTGCAATTTTAGCGGGATTTACTGCCATAAGCAAAGACATATAGACGTCTAGAAGTGTTGACGTCTCACATTTTGGAAAGTAAAGTGGGGCAACGAATGTGGACATTTATTTTAATGCAATGTTAATTCTTTAACGTTTGTGGCGTTTGCCGGTTCCCATATTACCGGTAAAAGTAGACACTGTGGCTCTAGCCATGCGATTTGAGAAAGGAAGTTTCTATGAGCAATCGGAAGCCAGCGACAATAGCCGTACGTACTGGTATCGAATCGGATACCCAGCATCACGCTGTGGTGCCACCTATTTATCTTTCTACTAACTACGGATTCCCTGCGTTTGGGGAAGTGCCGACTTACGATTACACCCGCTCAGGAAACCCAAACCGAGGTTTACTCGAAACCGCTCTGTATGAGCTGGAATCTGGTAAAGGTGCGGTGGTGACCAACTGTGGTACTTCTGCTCTGAACCTTTGGGTCTCGGCCTTCTTAGGTCCAGAAGACACCATTATTGCTCCTCACGACTGCTACGGCGGTACATACCGTCTATTCAACACTCGTGCGCAGAAGGGTGACTTCAAGGTTCAGTTTGTTGATCAAAGCGATGAGCAGGCTTTTGATGCCGCGCTTGAGAAAAAACCGAAACTAATCCTACTTGAAACACCGTCTAATCCGCTTGTGCGTGTCGTTGATATTGCAGCCGTGTGTGAAAAAGCCAAGAAAGTTGGCGCGCTAGTGGCGGTAGACAATACCTTTTTGACACCTGTGTACCAAAAGCCTCTTGAGCTTGGTGCGGACTTTGTTATCCACTCAACCACCAAATATATCAACGGTCACTCTGATGTGATTGGCGGTGTGGTGATCACTAAGACTGAAGAGCACGCGGAAGAACTAGGCTGGTGGGGCAACTGTATCGGCGCGACGGGCACACCTTTTGATAGTTATATGACGCTGCGTGGTATTCGCACCCTTGGGGCGCGTATGCGTGTTCACGAAGAAAGCTCACAGCAGATCCTAGATTTTCTCAAGCCGCAACCATTGGTGAAAGTGATTTATCATCCGAGCCTGCCTGAGCACCCAGGTCATGAAATTGCTAAGAAGCAGCAATCTGGTTTTGGCTCTATGCTGAGTTTTGAGTTTGCAGGTAGCTTTGAGCAGCTGAAATATTTTGTCGGTGAGTTGGAGTTATTCTCGCTCGCGGAATCATTGGGCGGTGTAGAAAGTCTGATTTGCCACCCAGCATCTATGACACACCGTGCAATGGGTGAAGAGGCATTAGCAGAAGCGGGCGTATCTCAACAGTTACTTCGCCTCTCTGTTGGCCTAGAAGATGCGCAAGATCTGATTGATGACCTTGCTCAGGCGTTTGAGAAAGCATCTGCGTTTGGAGGATAAGCCGGCATGAGTCAAAGCAGTACCCAAAGCGGAAAGAGTAACAAGCAGCTGCACAAATTTGGCGGCAGCAGCTTAGCCGATCCTGAGTGTTATCGCCGCGTCGTTTCTATTTTAAAAGACTACTCTAACGAGGAAGACCTCATTGTGGTCTCGGCGGCAGGTAAAACCACCAATCGCCTTATCGAATTTCTTGATGCACTGAACAAAGATGGGCGCATTGCTCATGAACACCTTCAAGCACTGCGTCAGTTTCAGATTGAGCTGGTGGAATCGTTGTTGACTGGCGAAGAAGCAGAAAGCCTTGTCTCTCAGTTGAAAGATGAGTTCAGTACACTGGGTGAGCTTAGCTACCCACTGACCGATGCCGAGCGTGCTGCTGTGCTAGGTCACGGTGAAGTTTGGTCTTCACGCCTTTTATCGGCGTTGCTTAGACAAAGTGATCTCCCAGCAGTGTCGCAAGATGCAAGAGCGTTTCTGCGCGCTGAGTTTGGTACTCAGCCAGAGGTAGATCGCGCTAAATCGTATCCGCTGATTAAAGAAGTACTGGCTCAGCATGCACATCATCGTGTGGTGATTACCGGTTTTATGGCGCAAAGTGAATGCGGTGAAACCGTACTGCTCGGTCGTAATGGCTCCGACTACTCCGCAACTGTGATTGGTGCATTGGCTGAAGTTTCTTGCGTGACTATTTGGAGCGATGTAGCAGGCGTATACAGCGCTGACCCTCGTGTGGTTAATGACGCCTGCTTATTACCATTACTGCGATTGGATGAAGCCAGTGAATTGGCGCGTTTAGCTGCCCCTGTGCTTCACAGTCGTACTCTCCAGCCTGTCGCGCAAAGTGCCATGGATTTGAGTCTTCGCTGCAGTTATCAGCCGGAGTCGGGCTCAACGCGTATTGAACGTGTGCTGGCTTCTGGACGCGGCGCAAAGATTATCACTTCACTTGATGAAGTACTGCTAATTGAGCTTGCATTCGCAGCTGGTCACGACTTTGAGCGTGCTCAAACCGAAGTACTTAACGGTCTTAAGCGTGCGCAATTAGCGCCGTTGGCGTTTGAAGCGCAAGCTGACCAATATCGTCTCCGTCTTGCCTACACCGCAGAGATTGCCTCTGGTGCTCTCACTGAGCTGCAAGATCTGGCGATCGAAGCCGAGATTAAGCTTAAAGAAGGTTACTCTATGCTTGCCGCTGTAGGCGCTGGCGTGACTAAAAACGCCAATCATTGCTTTGGTTTTTATCAGCAGCTAAAACATGCACCAGTGGAGTTTTTCTCAGAAGCTGAGTCTCAATTGAGTCTAGCCGCTGTACTGCGCAAATCAGACATTCAGCCGCTTGTGAAATCGGTACACACTCAGCTGTTCCAAGCGCAAAAGCGCGTTGCGGTGGCGCTGTGTGGTAAAGGTAACATTGGTTCAAGTTGGTTAGAGCTGTTCAAAGAGCAGAAAAGCGAGCTTGAAAAACGTCGCGGCATGAGTTTCAACCTAGTCGCAGTTATCGACAGTCAGACTTATTGGTTTGATGAAGAGGGTATCGATGAGCAACAGGTACTTGCACGCTACGAAGATGAGGCCACTGAATACCAAGGTGACATCTGGCTGCAACGTTTAGCTGGACTTCAAGGCTATGACGAAGGTGTGGTTTTAGACGTCACTGCGAGTGCGGCATTAGCAGAAAGATACGTTAGCATTGCTGAGCATGGTCTGCACCTTATCTCAGCAAACAAAGTTGCAGGTTCAGCGCCAAGCAATGATTACCATGCGGTGCAAGATGCGTTTTCGAAAACCGGACGTCACTGGCTTTATAACGCCACGGTGGGGGCAGGGTTACCGATAAACCATACCGTTCGTGACCTGCGTGAAAGTGGTGATGATATCGTCGCGCTATCGGGCATTTTCTCTGGCACCTTGTCTTGGTTGTTCCAGCAATTTGATGGTTTAGTCCCTTTTGCGGAGCTCGTTGACCTCGCGTGGCAACAGGGTCTAACAGAGCCGGATCCCCGCTCTGACCTTGATGGCTCAGATGTGATGCGTAAGTTGGTTATCTTAGCGCGCGAATCGGGCTTGGATATCGAACCTGATGCCGTTGAAGTAGAGTCTTTGGTTCCTGAAGAGCTTGCTGAGTTATCACTCGAAGACTTCTTTGAGAAAGCCTCACTGCTGAGCGAAATCTTGCAAGAGCGCCTAGAAAAAGCTCAGCGCGAAGAGAAAGTGCTGCGTTACGTTGCTCGTCTGGATAGACAAGGTAAAGCGCGCGTAGGGATTGAAGCACTATCGAAAGAGCATGCGCTGGCGAACCTTTTACCTTGTGACAATATCTTCGCGATTGAGAGTAAGTGGTATAAGGATAATCCGTTGGTGATTCGTGGCCCTGGTGCGGGCCGTGAAGTGACGGCTGGGGCGATTCAGTCGGATTTGAATTTGATGTCTAGCTTTTTTTGATTGGGCAGGATAGTAAAGCAAGGTCAAGAGCTTGACCCCTCCTAGCCTCCCCTTATAAAGGGGAGGAACTACTGGCTCGCTGCGCATCGCCTGACTTTATTCGAGTACTAAAGTAGGCATTGCGATGCGACGATAGGAGCTAGCAGTGGTTCTCCCCCTTAATAACGGGGCGCGTAGCCGGGGGAGTTAGAGGGGGTAAGCGCCAGCGCTGCGAAACCTCTATCGCCCACCTACCTCAACCATTCTCCCATAAACCACACCCACCCCACCATCTTCAATTTCCCTAACTCACCACATGAAAAAAATTCATAATCCCTCTATTGACTTTAAAACCTATTCATTTCATTCTGTAGACATATAGACGTCTAAACGTCAAAAATTAAAAATCATCATTTAAAGACAGACAGGTTTTATCTGAGATTGGATGGGATAACCAATCTTGGTGATTAGGGAGAGGACCATGGGATACACACACGCAGGCCACATTGATGCTTTGAACCAGAATATTGCTGAGCTTTCGGACAATATTAATGTTTCATTCGAGTTCTTTCCGCCGAGCACGCCGACAATGGAAGAGACGCTGTGGAAATCGGTTCACCGCCTAAAGACGCTTAAGCCTAAGTTTGTTTCGGTGACTTACGGTGCTAATTCTGGTGAGCGTGATCGTACTCACTCTATCATCAAAGAAATCAAATCAGAGACTGGTCTTGTGGCAGCGCCGCACCTAACTTGTATTGATGCATCACGTGATGAGCTTATCGATATCGCAGAAGATTACTGGGCGAACGGCATCAAGAACATCGTAGCGCTGCGTGGTGATATTCCAGAAGGCGGCGGTCAGCCAGACATGTACGCGTCTGATTTGGTGGAGCTGCTAAAGTCTCGCCATGATTTTGATATCTCAGTGGCAGCCTTCCCAGAAGTTCACCCAGAAGCGAAAAGTGCTCAGGCGGATCTTCTTAACCTAAAACGCAAAGTCGATGCCGGTGCTAACCGTGCGATTACTCAGTTCTTCTTTGATGTTGAAAGCTACCTGCGTTTTCGTGACCGTTGTGTGGCAGCGGGTATTGATGTAGAGATTGTTCCGGGTATTCTGCCAGTGACTAACTTTAAGCAAGCGTCACGTTTTGCAGCAATGAATAAGGTGAAAGTACCTGGTTGGATGCAAAAGCAGTTTGAAGGCCTAGATGATGATTTAATGACTCGTCAGTTGGTAGGCGCTAGCCAAGCCATCGACATGGTTCGTGTTCTTAGCCGTGAAGGTGTGAAGGATTTCCACTTCTACACCCTAAACCGTGCAGAGATGACTTACGCACTGTGCCACACTCTCGGTGTTCGTCCAGAAGCATAAATGCTTATTCAATGACAAATAAAAAACGCCAATCTAAAAAGGTTGGCGTTTTTTTATGCGTTAACTCAGAACTGGATTACGCCAGCGCTTCTAGCTCCGCTAGTGCCTCTTCTGCCCAGTCTAACCATGCTTGACGTGCAAGTAGGTTACGGCGAAGAGTTAGGCGCTCAAGGCGAGCGTGCTTCTCTAGAGTACTTGGTGTTGCGTAGTAAGCCGCTTCAATCTCGCGGTAGTGTGCAACCAGCTTCTTCGACTCTTCAATAAGCTCTTCAAGTTGGATGCGGAAAGCAGCAGAAGGCTGAACGGCACAGGCAGCCAGTTTTGCTGAGAACTCATCACGAACGGTTGGGTGTACGGTTGGTTGCTCAAACCACTCGCCAAGCGTGCTGCGACCGGCATCTGTGATTGAGTAAACTTTACGATCCGGTTTGCCTTCTTGAGGTTCAAGCTTGCAAGTAACTAGGGCTTTGTCCGCCATCTTATTCAGTTCGCGGTAGACCTGTTGGTGGCTTGCTTTCCAGAAGTAACCGATGCTAGCAGAAAATTCCTTAGTAATGTCGTAGCCCGTTGCGTCACGAGTGCTTAGGACAGTAAGGATAACGTGTGGTAGTGACATGTCTTAAATCCAAATGGTCAAAATCTTAGTAATAGTTATGTTGTTCTTTTAAGTGCGTTTGTGGTTGAACGATTACACCATGCAAGCGCCTTGGAATCTTGGTTGATTCCAGGAAACTCGCGCAAAGAACATCGCACCTCGCCAAAGCGGGTACCAATAACCGTGTTTAAAGCCTTTGTCACCTAGACAGCCACATGAACATGTGACCTGCGCCGTCGACGTCGTATTTTTATTTTTATCGAACAGCGGAGTGTAATTATATCTGATTTATATAAGCAAAAAGTGGAATAGAATGCGATACCACTTCAAAAAACTAACAAAACTCTCAGTAAGTATGCCAGCAAAAATAAAAGGCCGCAATGTGCGACCTTTTGTCTCTTTTGTAAGATAATATATCGTTTAGCCAGTATTTCGCATACCAGCAGCGATGCCTGCGATGGTCACCATGAGTGCTTCTTCTAGCTCAGACTCGGTTTCTTCACTCTGACGAGTACGGTACAGAAGCTCAGCTTGCAGCATGTTGAGTGGCTCAACATAGATGTTGCGCAGGCGAATGGACTCTTGTCCCCAAGGGTCGCTTTGCATTAGGTGGTTGTGGTTTTCTACGTTCAGTACCGCAACGATATCTTTTTGTAATTGACCACGAAGCTTATCGCCGAGAGGCAACAATTCAGGATCCGCAAGACGCTTATCGTAATAGCGAGAGATTTCCATATTACACTTGGTGTAAACCATCTCTAGCATACCTAGGCGTGTTGAGAAGAATGGCCATTCGCGACACATCTCTTCTAGCAGCGCTTGGTGACCTTTGTCGATAGAGTATTGAATCGCTTCACCCGCCCCAAGCCATGCTGGCAGTACTAGACGGTTTTGGCTCCATGAGAAGATCCATGGAATCGCACGTAAGCTTTCTACGCCGCCATTCGGGTTACGTTTCGCAGGGCGAGAACCAAGTGGTAGTTTGCCCAGTTCTAGCTCAGGCGTTGCTTGGCGGAAGTAAGGGACAAAATCCGGCTCGCCGCGAACTACTTTACGGTACGCATCGCAAGAGACTTCAGAAAGTACTTCCATTAGGTCGCGCCAATCTTGTTTCGGCTCAGGCGGCGGCATTAGGTTCGCCTCCAGAATGGCACTTGCGTACAGATTGAAACTGTTAACCGCAATTTCAGGTAGACCGAGCTTAAAGCGGATCATCTCGCCTTGCTCAGTCACACGCAGGCCGCCTTTAAGGCTCTTAGGTGGCTGAGACAGCAGGGCAGCGTGCGCTGGCGCACCACCACGACCAATCGTACCGCCACGGCCGTGGAACAGAGTAATATCAATACTTGCTTCTTCACCTACCGCTACCAGTTTTTCCATCGCGCTGTACTGAGCCCAGCCTGCCGCCATTACGCCTGCGTCTTTCGCTGAGTCAGAGTAGCCAATCATCACCATCTGATGGTTTTGGATATAACCACGGTACCAGTCGATCTCGAACAACTGCTTCATTACCGCTTCTGAGTTGTTCAAATCATCGAGTGTTTCGAACAGTGGGCAGACGTCCATACGGAACTTACAGCCACACTCTTGAAGGATAAGGTGAACGGCTAGAACGTCAGAAGCCGTGCGTGCCATAGAGATAACATAAGCACCAAACGCTTCACGCGATTGTGATGCGATCACACGGCAAGTATCGAGAACTTCTTGTACTGGCTCTGAAGGTTCCCAGTCGCGTGGTAGCAGTGGGCGCTTCGAGCTTAGCTCGTTAATTAGGAATGAAACCTTGTCTTGCTCGCTCCACTGATCGTAGTCGCCTAGACCTAAGTGGCGCGTTAGCTCAGAGATGGCATCTGAGTGACGTGTGCTTTCTTGGCGAATATCGAGGCGTACTAGGTGAACACCGAATGCCTTCACGCGGCGAAGTGTGTCGAGTAGAGAGCCATCGGCGATGATTGCCATACCACTTTCGCGAAGTGACTTGTAACAAGCCATGAGCGGCTCCCAAAGCTGGGAGATGTCTTCAAGGATTGGCTTGTTTGGCACATCTTGATGGTTAATTTGCGCTTCGAGCACTTCCATGGTGTTCACGAGAAGCTTGCGAACCGGTTTTAGGATAGCGCGGTACGGTTCGTGTGCATCGCCCGCAAGATCGCGAACTTGGTCACTACACTTAACCATGGAAAGCTCAGTGATAAGCTCTTGGAAGTCTTTTAGGTAAAGCTCAGCCGCTTTCCAGCGTGACAGTAGCATCACTTCGCGAGTGATTTTGTGCGTAACAAATGGGTTGCCGTCGCGGTCACCGCCCATCCAAGATGAGAAGTGTACTGGGCACGCATCAATAGGTAACCCTTCGCCCAGATAGCCTTTCAAGCGATCATCAAACTCACGTAAGAACTCAGGAACCGCATCCCATAGTGAGTTCTCAACTACGGCAAAGCCCCATTTCGCTTCATCGAGAGGCGTTGGACGTTGTTGGCGAATCACATCTGAGTGCCAGCTTTGTGAGATAAGCTGCTCTAAACGACGCTCGGTTTTCTTGCGCTCTTTATCTGACAGCTCGTTAAGTTCTAGCTTAGAGAGACACTCGTTGATTTTGACCAGTTTGTTGATCATGGTGCGGCGAGTGATTTCTGTCGGGTGAGCAGTCAGTACGAGCTCAATGTTGAGGTCACGAACGGCTTGAATGGTGTCAAACTTGCTGACATCTTGCTGGCTAAGTTTAGAAAATAGCGAGTAGATTGGATCTGGTTCACAGACATCGGCTTCGCAGCTGCGCGAGATCGTGTGGTATTGATCGGCGATGTTGGTGAGGTTTAGGAACTGGTTAAATGCGCGAGCGACAGGGGTCAGTTGCTCATTTGGCAGGCTCTTAATCTCTTCAATGAGAATGTCACGATCGGCTTCATTGCCTGCGCGTACTACGGATTTAGAAAGTTTACGAATCTTCTCCACTTTCTCTAAGATCTCGTCTCCATGCGCTTCCTTGATGGTGTTACCCAACAGGTGCCCTAGCATCCTAACATTGCTCTTCAATGGGGCATATTTTTCGTTCATAGTCGTCCTGCCTTGTAATTTAACTACATCCGTTATTCCTTATCAGCCTCACAATCTAGCGAAAAATGTTAGTGCGAGTCAAATAAAGTAAACCAAGTTTGCATTTATCGTGCTGGCACGAAAAACGCACACTTGGGCGAGTTAAAAGGTTGAATTGTTGAAAATTTATTACAGAATATGGTTTATTCGAAGCAATACTGCCTCATTGCTTTGGCTAAGATATCGATGGTCGGGTCAATAAAATCAAAGCTTAAAAACTCATCAGGCTGGTGGGCTTGGTCTATTGAGCCAGGGCCCAGCACCAAGGTAGGGCACAACTGCTGCAAAAATGGTGCTTCGGTACAATAGTTGACCGTTTCTGATGGGGTTTCACACAATGTTTCCATTCCACCAACAAACGGGTGTTTATGGTCGCACTCATACCCAGGGATTGGTTCGTGCAGAGCGGTAATGGTTAATCGCCCTGGCCATTTTGCTTCCACTTCTTTGAGTGCATTACGCAGTAGGTTATCCAAACCATCTAAACTTATGCCGGGCAGCGGTCTAACATCGTAATGCAGCTCACAGCAGCCACAAATTCGGTTGGCGCTGTCGCCACCATGAATATGACCAAGGTTAAGGGTAGGGCTAGGGATAGCGAAACCAGGGTGGTGATACTCTTTCACTAGCTTGTCACGCAGTTTCATCATCGCGTACATGACTTCATGCATGATTTCGATGGCATTAACGCCTAAAGCAGGATCGGAAGAGTGTCCAGACTTGCCGGTCACTCGAATCGCATTGGCTACATGACCTTTATGGCCACGAATAGGCACTAGGCTGGTAGGTTCGCCGATAATGCAGTAATCCGGCTTGAACGGCGCGTTGTCGGTAAAATGCCTTGCGCCCAGCATAGTGGTTTCTTCATCACAGGTCGCCAAAACATAAAGTGGTTTGGTTTGCTTGCTCCAGTCGATTTTCTTGACGGCTTCGTAGATAAACGCGAAGAAGCCTTTCATATCCGCGGTGCCCAAGCCGTAGAAGCGATTGTTGGCTTCGGTCAGGTCATGCGGGTTGAAACTCCAGCGACCTTCATCAAATGGCACGGTATCACTGTGACCAGCCAACAGTAGACCGCCTTCGCCTTGTCCCTTCTTGGCAATCATATTGAACTTGTTCGGTTCAACCTCGATGACCTCAACCTCAAAACCTAGGTCTTTCATCCATGTCGCCAGCTTTTCGATCACTTTCTCGTTGCCTTGATCCCAGCTTGGGTCAGTGGAGCTAATCGAAGGTGTGCTGATCAGGCCTTTGTAGACCTCTAAAAAACTAGGTAATTGCATATTATCTTCGCTTCTACTGTTGACAGATTAATCTTAAGACTGTAAAACACATATTAAATCATAATTAATGAATAAAAAATCAATTAATGGCATTTTTACTATATTTATAATCATTAATTGCAGTTTTTACTAACAACGTTAAATCGACTTACTTACGGAATCATAGTCATGCTAAAAACTACCATTATTGGCGCAACAGGTTACACAGGAGCGGAACTGGCTCTGATGGTGACCAAACACCCAGAGCTCACGCTATCAGGTTTGTACGTGTCCGCCAATAGTGTCGATGCAGGCAAACCGATTTCGCAATTGCATGGTAAGTTGGCTGGCTTAGTTGAAATGCCAGTGCAGCCGCTGGTCGATGTGCAAAAAGCGGCAAGCGAGTGTGACATTGTATTTTTGGCAACAGCTCACGAAGTGAGCCACGATTTGGCGCCGGTGTTTTTGGCACAAGGTTGCCAAGTGTTTGACCTATCAGGCGCTTATCGTGTGAAAGCCGATGACTTTTATACCACCTTCTATGGCTTTGAGCATCAGCACGAAAACTGGTTGGATAAGGCGGTGTATGGCCTTGCAGAGTGGAACGCAAAACAGATTGAAAGCGCGCAGCTCGTGGCAGTACCGGGTTGCTACCCAACGGCTTCACAACTGGCGATTAAACCACTACTGGAAGCTGGCCTTGTGGATAGCACTATGTGGCCAGTTATCAACGCAACCAGTGGTGTTACTGGTGCTGGTCGTAAAGCGTCGATGACCAACAGCTTTTGCGAAGTCAGCCTTCAGCCTTATGGCATTTTTAATCACAGGCACCAACCAGAGATTGCAACGCATTTGGGTTGTGATGTGATTTTTACTCCACATCTAGGCAACTTTAAGCGTGGCATCTTGGCGACTATCACCATGAAGCTCAATGAAGGCGTGACTGAGGAGCAGGTTGCCACAGCATTTGCGACAGCCTATGAAGGCAAACCAGGCGTGCGCGTCAAAGGGGAAACTATCCCAAGAATTCAAGATGTTGAGAACACGCCATTCTGCGATATCGGTTATAAGGTTCAAGGCCAACACATCATCGTAGTGTCGGCGATTGATAACTTGCTAAAAGGTGCATCGAGTCAAGCGATGCAGTGTTTGAATATCAAAAATCAGTTTGCACAGCTAACCGCGTTGGTTTAGTCGAGGAGAGCAGCATGAGTCAGCAAAATACACCATTAGTGATCAAGTTAGGCGGCGCGGCACTGTCGTGCTCAGATACGCTTGGACAACTATTTAAGGCTATCTCTGATTACAGCCAGCAAGCGCAGCGAAGTATCGTCATTGTTCACGGTGGCGGTTATCTCGTCGATGACCTAATGAAGAAGCTCGACCTGCCAACCGTTAAGAAGCAAGGTTTGCGCGTGACCCCTTATGATCAGATCCCTTTGATTGCGGGCGCGCTTGCGGGGACTGCAAATAAGCTACTACAAGGCGATGCGATTAAAGCGGGCCTTAATGCGGTAGGTTTGAGCCTTGCTGACGGCGGTCTTTGTGACGTGACTGAGCTAGACCCTGAGCTTGGCGCGGTAGGCAATGCCAAACCGGGTAACCCAGCGGTTCTTCAAGCGGTTCTAGCTGCTGGTGCGCTGCCAATCATTAGCTCAATCGGTCTAGATAGCCAAGGTCAGCTGATGAACGTTAATGCCGACCAAGCGGCAGTGGCAGTGGCTGGCGCATTGGATGCAGAATTAGTGCTGTTGTCTGATGTGAGCGGCGTGCTGGATGGCAAAGGTCATCTGCTACCAAGTCTGACTAAGCAAGAAGCGGATGCGCTGATTGAAGGCAAAGTCATTACCGATGGCATGATTGTTAAGGTGCAAGCCGCACTGGAAGCGGCCAACGACCTAGGTCGCCCTATTGAAGTGGCGACATGGCGATACCCTGAAAAATTAGTCGAATTGTTTGCGGGTAAGAGTATCGGCACACAGTTCGTCCCAAACTAAATTATTAGCAAGTAAATCAAATTTACGATTAACGAATTTAAAGTGAAGTAACCCCGAGAAGCTGACCGCCAAAATCAGGCTCGGACAAGGAGAGAGACATGAGTAAACCATCTGTAAAAAAAGTTGTTGTTGCCTACTCTGGCGGTCTAGATACGTCAGTGATCATCCCATGGCTAAAAGAGAACTACGACTGTGAAGTTGTCGCATTTGTTGCTGATGTAGGTCAAGGCGAAGAAGAGCTTGTAGGCATCGAAGAAAAAGCGAAAGCGTCAGGCGCTTCTGAGTGTTACATCGCTGACCTAAAAGAAGAAATGGTCGCTGACTACATCTTCCCAACGCTAAAAACGGGCGCGTACTACGAAGGTAAATACCTGCTAGGTACATCAATGGCGCGTCCGATCATTGCTAAAGCTCAGGTTGAAGTAGCGCGTAAAGTCGGTGCTGATGCACTGTGCCACGGTTGTACCGGTAAAGGTAATGACCAAGTGCGTTTTGAGGGTGCATTTGCAGCTCTAGCCCCAGACCTAACTGTGATTGCGCCTTGGCGTGAGTGGGATCTCGTCAGCCGTGAAGAGTGTCTAGATTACCTAGCGGAGCGCAACATCCCTTGCAGCGCATCACTGACTAAGATCTATTCACGTGATGCAAACGCATGGCACATCTCAACAGAAGGCGGTGTTCTAGAGGATACATGGAATGCGCCAAACGATGATTGCTGGGCATGGACAGTGGATCCTGAGCAAGCGCCTGATCAAGCAGAATACGTGACGCTAGAAGTAGCAAAAGGCGAAGTGGTTGCCGTTGACGGTGAGAAGATGACGCCATACAACGCTCTGGTTTACCTAAACGAGAAAGGCGTGAAGCACGGCGTTGGTCGTATCGACATCGTTGAAAACCGTCTTGTCGGTATGAAGTCTCGTGGCTGCTACGAAACTCCAGGGGGCACCATCATGATGGAAGCACTGCGTGCGGTTGAGCAGCTAGTGCTAGACAAAACATCGTTTGAGTTCCGTGAAGAGCTAGGCGTGAAAGCCTCACACCTTGTTTATGACGGTCGTTGGTTCACACCACTTTGTAAGTCTATCTTGGCAGCCTCGGAAGAGCTGGCACAAGACGTGAACGGCGAAGTTGTGGTTAAGCTATACAAAGGTCAGGCAATTGTAACTCAGAAACGCAGCGTAAACAGCCTGTACTCTGAAGAGTTTGCAACGTTCGGTGAAGATGAAGTGTACGACCAAAGCCACGCTGAAGGCTTCATCCGCCTTTACTCGCTATCAAGCCGCATCAGAGCATTGAATGAAGCAAAGAAAAAATAGTGTCGCTCCATCATACTGATTGAAATCTAGAAACCCATTTGTTATCAAATGGGTTTCTTTTTTTATCTGGACGATAAAAATGGGCGACTAAAACCTGAAATCGCATTGTTTTGAATATTTATGTGAAATAAGTGAATTTTTACTTTATTTTTAATTCGGTTTGTCGTACCTTGAACCCTATCAACAAAGACACTGAGTTGCATTTAATTCACTCAGCGAGAATAGCGGTTTATTCTTACAATAAGTAACCATAGAAGCAGCGACGCAGACTGAGCAGTTAGGAGAGACACGATGGCATTATGGGGCGGAAGATTTACCCAAGCAGCAGATACGAGATTCAAAGACTTTAATGATTCATTGCGCTTTGATTACCGACTTGCTGAGCAAGACATTGTTGGCTCAATTGCTTGGTCAAAGGCGTTGGTTTCGGTCGGCGTTCTGACTGAAGATGAACAGCAGAAGCTTGAGTTAGCGCTGAACGAGCTTAAACTCGAAGTGATGGAGAATCCAAAACAGATCCTAAGATCGGATGCGGAAGATATCCATAGCTGGGTTGAGCAACAGCTGATTGGCAAAGTGGGCGACTTAGGTAAGAAGCTACACACCGGCCGTTCTCGTAACGACCAAGTGGCGACCGACCTGAAGCTTTGGTGTCGTCAACAAGGTCAGCAACTTCTTCTTGGCCTTGACAGACTGCAATCGCAAATGGTTGAGGTAGCAAGAGCTCACCAAGATACCGTTCTGCCTGGTTATACCCACCTTCAACGTGCTCAGCCTGTGACGTTTGCTCACTGGTGCTTAGCTTACGTTGAGATGTTTGAGCGTGATTACTCTCGTTTAGACGATGCTATTAAGCGTTTAGATACCTGCCCGCTGGGTTCAGGTGCGCTAGCAGGTACGGCTTACCCAATGGATCGTGAGCAGCTTGCTCATAACCTAGGTTTCAGAAGAGCAACCCGTAACAGCTTGGACTCGGTATCCGACCGCGACCATGTGATGGAGCTAATGTCTATCGCCTCTATCTCTATGCTGCACCTATCGCGTCTGGCTGAAGATATGATCTTCTACAACTCAGGTGAGTCGAACTTTATTGAACTTGCGGATACCGTGACGTCTGGCTCTTCTCTGATGCCTCAGAAAAAGAACCCAGATGCTCTAGAGCTTATCCGTGGTAAAACCGGTCGTGTTTATGGCTCGCTAGCTAGCATGATGATGACAGTGAAAGCCCTGCCACTTGCGTACAACAAAGATATGCAAGAAGACAAAGAAGGTCTATTTGATGCACTCGACACTTGGAGTGACTGCATGGAAATGGCCGCGCTGTGTTTCGATGGTATCAAGGTAAACGGCGAGCGTACGCTAGAAGCGGCGAAGCAAGGTTATGCAAATTCCACCGAGCTTGCGGATTACCTAGTTGCTAAAGGTATTCCATTCCGTGAAGCGCACCATATTGTAGGTGTGGCGGTCGTCAGTGCGATTGCCAAAGGCTGCGCACTAGAAGAGCTTTCTATTGAAGAGCTGAAAGAGTTCTCGCCAGTGATTGAGAACGATGTTTATGACATCCTAACGATTGAGAGCTGCCTAGAGAAACGTAATGCCCTGGGTGGTGTCGCGCCGCAGCAAGTCGCTTACGCGGTAGATCAAGCTGAGAAACGTCTAACAGCGCGTGATAACTCGGCAGTGAAAGTACGTTCTGCTCGTCTGACGGACATCGATGCACTAGAGAGCATGGTGGCTTACTGGGCGAACCTTGGCGAAAACCTACCTCGCAGTCGTAACGAACTGGTACGTGACATTGGCTCATTCGCCGTCGCAGAACATCATGGTGAAGTCACCGGTTGTGCATCGCTCTACGTGTATGACTCAGGACTTGCAGAGATCCGCTCTCTAGGTGTTGAAGCAGGCTGGCAAGGTCAAGGGCAGGGCACGGCGATTGTTCAGCACTTGGTAGAGAAAGCACGTAAGATGGCGATTAAGAAAGTGTTCGTTCTGACTCGTACGCCAGAGTTCTTTATGAAGCACGACTTCATCCCAACATCGAAGACGCTGCTGCCTGAGAAAGTTCTGAAAGACTGTGACCAATGTCCGAGACAGCATGCTTGTGATGAGGTAGCGTTGGAAGTGAACTTGGTAGAGCAAATTATTGCCAAGATGAACGTTGCTTAAGTTATTGAAAAGTAGGCGAGTAACGAAAAGATCGGAAAAATTTTAAAAAAAGATCATTTTTCTGGGAACAAACAAGAAAAGGCGCGGTCTATTAAAGTACCACTGCTTTTTCTTAGAAGAATCTAAGAAGGCCCCGAACCAAGGTTGGTTACGGGGCTTTTTTCTTTTTTGTGCTTTTCAAATTTCTTTCCCCAGTCTCAACCTTTCACTTTCGATTAATCTAATCATTTGATTTTTCCTGCAGCGGAGAAAAACTTCGGTTCGCCAAGCATGTCACAATGTTGGCGTGTTGCTTGCGCTTGGTATCCGATAGAATATGCCTTTCTGTTTCAGCCCTATCGTTCGGATAGCCCAAAAAAGAGCAATAACATTATGATTGAACGCCTTCATACTAAAGAGCGCATGAGCCGTATCGTTAAACACAATGGCACCATTTACCTTTGTGGTCAGGTGTGTGCAGACGCGACTAAAGACATTACTGAACAGACGCAAACCATGCTCGATAAGGTCGAGGCTCTGCTACTTGAAGCGGGCAGCGACAAACAGCATATGCTGTCTGCGACCATCTACCTTAAAGACATGCAAGATTTCCAAGCAATGAACGCGGTATGGGACGCATGGGTACCAGCAGGCCATGCGCCAGCACGTGCTTGTGTCACCGGCGATATGGCTCGTGAAGCCTTGCTGGTAGAGATCTCTGTGATTGCTGCTGAAAAATAATTGACATGATGTGCCCGAGTACAAGGTGTATTCGGGCATGATTTTTTGATTAGTTAGCTAGACTCATTACGACCGATTGAGTAATTCAAGCATTTTATGTCGATTAGCCGTCGGCTTTTCATCTAGATAAACGTAGAGTAATTGCCTCACATCTTTCTCAGTCAGAGGGTCACTTAAGCTAGGGTCAGCACCGCGAGAAAGTAACCATTCAAACATGGTGAAGTTATCTTGTATTACCGCACTAACTAGGGGTAACGCTTGGTTGCTAGTGACAACATTGATGTCATAGTTGCTGTCTAGCAGAGATTGAATCAATACATATTTATGGAAAGTGCCCTCGGCATTTAAAAGAGCAGTCAATCCAAAGTCCCTTGCTACGATTTCGGTAAGTTTATGCGATGGTCCCATGTACTCGAAGTATGCCAAGCATTGGTCCCGATTGAATACCTTCATTTCAACCCCAGAAGCGCACCACATTACACGCTCTTCTGAAGGCAGAATTACAATCGTTACCGTCACTACAACAAAAAAAAAGAGAAACAACTTTTTTTTCATACGTTTCTCCAAAGTCTTTCTATAGGTTTAGTATTTGCGTAGTGAGGAATAATGAGAGGTTTGTTTTTTACAATGCCGTCCAGACACATAGAAAAGTAGGACTTGAAGCGCGACTCTAGCGTTCTAATAACAAACTCATATATCTTAACTTTACGTAAATCTTTTTGAGTAGCATATCGATAAAAGTGGGGAGCGAGATTTGTTATGAGTTTTTCTATAATTTTACGAAGAGGCAATGTAGGGTTGATTGTTGACTCATAAATGGCAAGCAAAAATCCAATGTTATAAGTCGCATCAATGGCTTCAAGCAATAGGCTTTGAGCAAACCCCCGATAAAAATCGGTTACTACCAGCTCGTTAATGTCATTCTTAAGTGAAGGGAAGAACAGGGCAAGAATTTCTTTAGTTTCTTGTTCTGTGAAAAGTAGTTCGTGCTCCTTGAACGTTTTCAGCCTCATTATTTTCCTCTCAAGATTGCCTTAGTTTGTCGACTGCACGCTACCTAAAGTCAAATAAATTGTCGATTCGCTGAGGGGGTATTGTGAGGGGATGCTGTTAAGAATGTAATTGATAAAGAGAATAGGTTGGTTTGTTGTGAGCGCCATAGGATTGGAAATAGAGCTAGGGTATTACTACCCTAGCTCTATTTATTATGCTAAGTAAGCTTCTAGCTCTTCACTGCCACCAATGTGCTTACCACCGATAAACACCTGCGGTACGGTCGTGCGGCCGCTGATTGCACGTAGAGTCACTGTGGTTGCATCTTTGCCCAACACAATTTCTTCATACTGAAGGTTGTGGTCAATCAGGTTTTGCTTCGCTTTCATGCAGAATGGGCAACCTGGCTTAGAGAATACCGTGATGGATTCTTGAGTTTTGTAGCTTGGCGCGATGCAGTTCAGCATGGTGTCTGCATCAGATACCTTGAACGGGTCGCCTGGCTCGTTTGGCTCGATAAACATCTTCTCTACTACGCCGTTTTTCACCAACATGCTGTAGCGCCATGAACGCTTGCCAAAACCAAGGTCGTTTTTCTCAACCAGCATACCCATGCCATCGGTGAAGTCGCCGTTACCATCAGGTATGAAGGTAATGTTTTCTGCTTCTTGATCTGATTTCCACGCGTTCATAACGAAGGTGTCGTTTACTGATACACATAGGATCTCATCCACGCCGTGATCTTTGAACACAGGGAACAGCTCGTTGTAGCGCGGTAAGTGGCTTGATGAACATGTTGGTGTGAAAGCACCTGGTAGGCTGAACACAATCACGGTCTTGTCTTTAAAAATCTCATCTGTTGTTACGTTGACCCACGCATCACCCTGACGAGTTGGAAATGTCACTTGCGGTACTGCTTGGCCTTCTTTAGATGCAAACATACTTATGTCCTTCTGGATAATTAAATTATTGTGAGTCTAGCGTTGCTAACAGAGAGTAGCGTTTATTGCTTTGCTTCGTTGGGACTATTATCAAAAAAATGGTTTGATAGTTCTAATCGTTTATTGTTATGGTATCGATAGTCAAATTCTATCGGAGCAAGCGATGAACATTCGTGATTTTGAATACCTAGTGGCCCTGGCTGAGCACAAGCACTTCCGCAAAGCTGCAGAAGCCTGTTTTGTTAGTCAGCCGACACTAAGTGGTCAGATCCGCAAATTGGAAGATGAGATTGGTACCTCATTGTTAGAGCGCAGTAGTCGCCGAGTGTTATTTACGGATGCCGGTTTGCAGTTGGTTGAGCAAGCAAAGCGTATCCTTAAGGAAGTAAAGACGTTTCGTGAGATGGCTGCGGGGCAAAGTGGTGAGATGATGGGGCCGATGCATATTGGCTTTATTCCCACGGTGGGTCCATATCTACTCCCTCGCATAGTACCAAAGCTGAAAGAGTCATTTCCCGACCTTGAACTTTTCTTGCATGAGGCTCAAACACATCAATTGGTTAGACAGTTGGAAGAAGGTAAGCTCGATTGTTTAGTGCTGGCGTCAGTCCCAGAAACTGCACCATTTAAAGAGATTGAAGTCTTTAATGAGCCAATGAGTATTGCTGTGCCATGCGATCACGCTTGGGCAAACCGCGATGAGATAGAGATGGATGAGCTGAAAGGGCAAACGGTGCTGTCACTCGGTGACGGGCACTGCCTGCGAGACCAAGCTCTTGGTTTCTGTTTTGCAGCTGGCGCAACTGATGATGAACGATTCAAGGCAACCAGCTTAGAAACGTTGCGTAACATGGTCGCGGCGGGGGCAGGCATTACTTTGCTGCCTGAATTGTCTCTGCCTAAAGAGAAGGAAAAGGATGGCGTGTGTTACGTGACTGCTGTTAATCCGACGCCTTCTCGCAGTATTGTGCTGGCCTATCGACCTGGCTCGCCGCTGCGCGCGCGTTTTGAGAAGTTGGCGGAATCGATTAGTAGTTATCTTGGTTGATAGTTATTTTGAGTACTTCTTTGTGCGTTGTGACGCCAAAGCGCCGTCACTCCTGCGCAGGGGTGACGGCTGTTTTAGTGGTGAAGATAGTTTTGAGTATGCGCTCTCACAACTCACGTCATTCCTGCGCATGCAGGAATCTACTTAAAGCTTGGTGCGCGCTTTGAGAAGACCCCTGCCTGCGCAGGGGTGACGGCTGTTTTAGTGGTGAAGATAGCTTTGAGTATGCGCTCTCACAACTCACGTCATTCCTGCGTAGGCAGGAATCTACTTAAGGCGGTATTGACCGGGCTCATAGGTAACAGTTCTAACCAGGCACATGGGTAACAAGTGCTAATGTGTAAGCTTCGAAGAGGAGAAGCTTATGCCATGGGAAGAGACTTGCATCATGAGCCAAAGAGAACTTTTCATTGAAGATTGGCTTAGCCATCGATTTTCTATTAGCGAGCTGTGCCAGCGTTATGGCATAGCTCGTAAAACAGGCTACAAATGGATCAACCGTTTCCGCGAGCAAGGAATGACTGGTTTGACTGGTTT
>NZ_JAKJST010000010.1:0-29386 GCF_050337275.1 Vibrio wakamikoensis
CACTAACTTAAGCCGATTTTCGGCAGTAACTGGCGATAGCCCATCATTTGCTTGATGAGGCCGTTGCCTATTGTAGTAATCCATCAAGTAATAGCTGATATCCTTCTTTGCCTGAGTTTGGGTCAGGTATCCAGTAGCTGGTATCCATTCGGTTTTTAAGCTTCTAAATAGCCTCTCCATAGGAGCATTATCCCAGCAGTTACCTCGACGACTCATGCTCTGAGTTATGCGATATCGCCAAAGCCTTTGACGGTATTTAAGGCTACTGTATTGGCTTCCTTGGTCTGAGTGGAACATCANGTTGCTAGGCCGTCCTCGTTGTTCCCAAGCCATATCCAAAGCTTTGCAAGTCAACTCTGCGTTGGGTTTGTCTGATAGCGCCCAACCCACTACTCTGCGACTAAATAAGTCGAGTACAACAGCCAGATAACTCCACTTTGAACCGGACCAGATGTAAGTAATATCGCCACACCAAACGTCATTTGGAGTGGAAACTGAGAACTCACGCTTCAATCGATTGGGGATATCTGGTCGCTCTAGCTTAGCTTGCTTATAGCGATGCGAGCCTGGTTGTTTGCTCATCAGCCCGGCTTCTTGCATAAGCTTGCGTACTTTGAAGCGTCCGACATCGAAGCCTTCAGACTGCAGCATAGAAGCAAGAGTCCGACTTCCGGCAGAGCCACGACTCATGTTAAAGAGCTGCTTAACTCGGCTGACTAACCGAATACGATTGGCATCCGGCTTTCGTTGTTTAAACTCGTAGTAGCAGGAAGAAGCTACATCGAACAGCTCACAAAGAACTTTGACCGGTTCATGCTCCCTCAACTGGTCAATTAGCGAGAACGTTCGAGTTCGTCCGACATTAAGAGAGCTGTGGCCTTTTTTAGTATGGATTTTTCTCTTTCCAAGCGATTAATCCTAGCTTCTAACTCTTGGATCTTCTGCTGTTCTGGCGTTAGAGCTTTAACCGCTGGCGTTTCTCCGCCGCGCTCAATCTTTAGTTGATCTACCCAGCGTCGTAAGGCCGTATCGCCGATATCTAAGGATCGTGCCGCCTCAGATATTGAGTAACCTTGATCAAGAACCAAGCTTGCGGCATCTACTTTGAACTCAGGAGAAAATGTACGTCGTTGTCGTTTTGTCATTGAACACCTCATTTACGGTGGAGACTTTACCACCTAATTTGGTGTCCGGGATCATTAAACCACTACATTTCAATGATTTAAAAGCAAAGAGCACCCCTCCCAGCCTCCCCTTATTAAGGGGAGGAGTCACAGGCTCGCTACGCATCGCCTTATGTTTTCACCTCTTTAACTCTCTCACCATCTCACGAATCACCTCAACAACCTCATCACACACCTCCAATACTTCCCGATTGGTAAACCGAATTACTTGAATGCCTCGTGTCTCCAAAAACTCCGCTCGCACCGAATCATGTTCCTGTCCTTCAACAGAAAAATGGCTATCACCATCAACTTCTATCGCCAGCCGCAACTCAGGCGAGTAAAAATCTAACACATAGTCCCCAACGTCATATTGACGTCGAAATTTCGCGCCAACCTTCCCACCTCTCAAAAAATACCAGAGTCGAGCTTCTGCCAAAGTAGGGTTGTTTCGCAGTTGTTTTCGAAAAGATGTTTGGTGAATGGTGTTATACAGCCGAGTTTTCATGACGTTTGCGTGTTGGAAGAATGATACGCAATAGTGAGGAAGTACCGAGCAAATGCACCAGCAGTAAAAGTGCACACTTTGCTGCAGGGCAGAATACCAAGCAATTGATATGTATGTTGAGAACGAAATTTCTCCCACTCAAGCCGTTAGCCTGAATGTGGAAACAGTGAACGTTTACTCTAGGTATTAAACCCTCACAAACCGATTCTTCACAATGCAATCCGCATATCTTTCGGCTGACTCGTGCTTAAACTTCAGCGGTTTATCTAACTCACCAAACAGAGGAATCCCTCCGCCGAGTAGAACTGGAATCGTGCTAATAATCAGTTCATCGATAAGATCTTCTTTGAGGAAACTCTGAATTGTTTTACCGCCATCGATATACAGGTCGTTGTAACCTTGAGCCGCGAGCTCGGCAATGATGGTTTTAAGCTCGCCTTTGACCAAGAAAACTTTTCCTTCAAGACCCTCCGGTACTTCTGTCATCGTATTGCTCAATACAAACACAGGTTTTGAGTATGGCCAGTCACAATCAAAGCTCAATACGATCTCTAGTGTATTGCGCCCCATAACCAGAGCGTCAACTTTGTCCATAAATTCAGCGAAGCCGAAGTCGGAACCTTCTGGGTTTGGAATATCATGTAGCCAATCAACGCCGTTGTTTTTGTCGGCGATATAACCATCAAGACTGGTGGCGATGTATACGATGTTGGCCATGTGTGGCTCCTGAAATTGTTGTCATTTAGATAGTGGAACAGTGCATGAAGCAATGTTTTTGTTCTCTGCAGTCTTGTTCTCTGCTAAAATTCTACAGTGTAGAAATTAATTGAAGTCTAGCTAGGATCACCGATGACTGTCAACTCAAAAAAACGTGGACGCCCAGAGAAAGGGGTGGATGGACTCAGCCAATCTCGTATCATCGAAGCTGCGAAAAAGATGATGCAGACTAACGGGAAAATACCCAGTATCAGAGGGTTAGCGACCGAGCTCAATATTGACGCTATGGCGATCTATCACTATTTCAAAAATAAGGATAGCTTACTCGAAGCCGTTGCTGTTTCTTTGGTGGAAGGGATTTACGAGCCCAATAATGAAACAGCTTGGCAGCAGGAGGTAATGGAACTTGGCTGGAGTTACCTTGCGCTCCTTAGCGAGTATTCCGGCTTGCTTGAAACACTATTCAAAATGCAAAGTAGTGGACCTGCTGAGGTATTCATTGCGCGCTTTAACGAGGTGGTCGAGCCTTTGAATCTAAATGATGATGACAAAACGAATGCGGTGAGTTTGCTCGCTGACTATCTGCATGGATTTGCTTTTTCGATGCAGTTTTCTGATGTTACCGCGCAAGAACAGCGCCGAATTTATGAGGGGTCGATGGCACTTTATTTGAAAGCAGTGACGCCAGTACTTCCTCAGTAGATACGTACAAGGTATGGTGAGAACATTCGAGTAGCTCACAAGGAAAAGTGATGGCAAAAGTCCATGATTTTATAGTGATTGGTGGTGGTATTGTCGGAGTGTCAACGGCTTGGCAGTTAAAACAAAAACACCCTCAAGCATCGATAGTGTTGGTCGAGAAAGAATCGAGTTTTGCCAAGCATCAAACTGGCCATAATAGCGGTGTGATTCACGCGGGTGTCTACTATCAACCCGGAAGCCTCAAAGCGGATTTTTGCAAGCGTGGCGCGGAGGCGACGAAACGTTTTTGCGCTGAGCACAACATTGCTGTGGAGAACTGCGGAAAGCTTTTAGTAGCGACAAACGCAATAGAGAAAAAGCGAATGGATGCTCTCTATCAACGCTGTATCGAAAACGGTATTGATGTTGCGCTGTTGAGCCAAGCAAAGCTCGAAGAAATCGAGCCCAACATCACTGGATTGGGGGCGATAAAGGTAGAAGCAACCAGCATTGTTGATTATCAATTGGTCACACAAACCATGGCAGAGCAATTTCAGTCGCTTGGTGGTGAAGTGTTGCTGTCGACTGAAGTCACTGCGCTAAATGAACAACAAGATTGTGTCGAAATCAATTGCAGGACCAATGGAGCGTCAACCTCTCTGCAAGCTCGTCAATTAGTCGTGTGCGGCGGGTTGATGGCGGATAGATTGGCGTCGATGATTGGTATCGATGTCGACTTTCAAATCATTCCCTACCGCGGGGAGTATTATCAGTTACCAGCCAAGCATCATGACATCATCAGTCATCTCATTTATCCCATCCCCGATCCAGAATTGCCATTTTTGGGTGTGCACTTAACCCGAATGATCGATGGCTCGCTGACCGTGGGACCTAATGCAGTGCAAGGGTTTAAACGAGAAGGCTATGGGCGCATTAACTTTAGCCTTAAAGACACGGTTGAGATGCTCAAATTTTTGGGCTTTTGGCGAGTGTCACGCACTCATTGGAAGTCCGGTTTGAGAGAGTTAAAGAACTCTGTTTGGCGTCCGGGTTATCTTCAGTTGGTTCAAAAGTACTGCCCAGCCATCAAGGCGAACGAACTCCTTCCTTACCCCGCTGGTATTAGAGCCCAGGCAGTCATGTCTGATGGCAGTTTAGTGCATGACTTTTTGTTCGCTGAGACCGCTCGCAGCCTGCATGTCTGCAATGCACCATCCCCTGCGGCTACTTCGGCCATTCCTATTGGTGAATACATTTGTAGTAAAGTTGAGGCCAAACTTCAAACTTTAGAAAATATTGAATGATTTCCATTAATGATCATAATTTCCAGCTACTATTGAAGTCGTACCTCGGTACTGAGCACAATACTTTGAGCAAGCTAGGAAATGGAACACCCTCATGATCAGAGAATACAACGAAGCAGATATCGATAGCGTTTTAAAAGTTTGGCTGACTGCGTCTGTCGAGTCTCACGACTTTGTTGAGCCAAGGTTTTGGCACGACAAACTCGATGATATGCGAAACGTCTACCTTCCGAACTCAGAGGTTTATGTTTACGAGCATGCTGGGCGGGTTATTGGTTTTTATGCTTTAACAGATGATCAGCTAGCGGCGCTGTTTGTTGAGCCGCAAGCGCAAGGCGTGGGGATTGGCATGCGTTTGATTATGGATGCACGTAAGAAACGAGACTCGCTTTCTTTCTCTGTCTACAAAGACAATTGCCGAGCGATTGGTTTTTATCATCGCTGCGGTTTTACGGTTGTTGATGAATCGACAGACCCCCATACTGGGCACTTACAATTAACCATGTCTAGCCACTAGCTCTATTGAAATCAACCGTTTAAACTGGCTCTATTGTTTCAAAAATACGCTATCAAAATAGCGTGGTGAGTTAGGGATAGGGCATGTTTGACTTTGATGAGATTGTAGAGCGTAGAGGAACCCATTCAGCAAAATGGGATGAGATGGAAGCGAGCTTTGGCGTCTCTACCGATGATGGCCTTCCGATGTGGGTCGCGGATATGGACTTTAAAGCGCCACAGGCCGTAAATCAAGTGCTTATCGAAGCGGCTGAAAATGGTGTAAATGGCTACTACGGTGATGATTCGCGCTACAAAGCGTCCGTTGTGAACTGGATGAGTAAGAGGCACGACTGGCAAGTATCCCCTGACTGGGTTATCACTTGTGCAGGTCTCGTTCAAGGCACGGCACTCTGTGTTCAAGCTTACACCGAGCCTGGTGATGGCGTTATTCTGTTTACACCCGTATACCACGCGTTTTCAAAAGTCATTAAAGCAAATCAACGTGTTGTAGTCGAAAGTCCTTTGGTTCAAAACCAGGGTCGCTATGAAATGGATCTTGATGCGCTTGAGACGAGCCTAAATGGTAAAGAAAAACTTGTGGTTATGTGTTCACCGCACAACCCTGGTGGGCGCGTATGGACAAAAGAAGAAATCCAAGACCTAGCCAATTTTTGTGCGCGTCATAATCTGGTGCTTGTCGTCGATGAGATTCACCACGATCTGGTTTTCCCTCCTAACAAGCATACCGTCGCGACACTTGCTGCACCCGAACATGAGCAAAACATGGTGATTCTGGCCGCGACAACCAAAACCTTCAATATCGCTTCTGCGTTAACCGGCGCCGCTATCATCCCCAACCCTGAACTTAGAGATAAGTTTAAGTATGTTCTCAATGCAGCGGGCATAGGGCCAAACCGGATGGGAATGTTAATGGCAACTGCGGCATATGAACAAGGTGAAGCCTGGCTAGAGGCTTTGGTTGAATATCTAGATGAGAACCGTCGGATATTTGATGAAGGTATCAACTCAATCAAAAGGCTGAAATCGATGCCACTGGAAGCGACCTACTTGTCTTGGGTCGACTTTTCAGAAACAGGCTTGTCACCTAAAGAGGTCATTGAGAAGGTGCAAAGTGAAGCAAAAATCGCCGCTAACCATGGCTCAACGTTTGGCTTGGGGGGCGAAATGTTCCTTCGGTTTAATTTAGCGACACCACGCTCTAGGGTGATAGAAGCTATCGCTAGATTGCAGCATGTATTCGCTAGTGAGTGATTGATTAAGGGAGGCTTTCGCCTCCCTTTTAGTTGAGAAGACTTTAGTTAATATGCTTGTCAACTAAGTCAGATATATAGGCATCTTTGAGCTCAGAGCCTATCATCAGCTGGTGGTTTAAGAGCCCGAGCATTAAGGTATAGAGCTCGTTTGAGCTTGCAGAACACACATAGTCGCTCAATAGCGCCAAGTATTTCTGATTCGCCACATTCATACTGGGGTCACTCGACACACTTTCATGTCCTATGACGTTGATATAATCAGCGACAAGCTGCATTTCTTGAAAGAACCTTGGAGCAAGTTGCCTCAATATAGCGATGAAATTGTCTATTCGTTGCGGCCGAGAAGCGTCTTTTGCTTTGGGAAAATCGAGTAACGCATCCGAATCATAATTGACCATGGCTTCGGTTGCAGCCTTGAAGAGTTCGTCCTTGCTCTTGTAATAATGGTAAACAGCACTCTTGCTCATTCCTAATAAGTCACATAGCTGGCGCATCCCTACGTTTTTGTATCCATGCTCTAAAAACACGGTCGTCGCTTTGAGGGCTATTTCTTGACGTCTTTTGTCATGATCAACGATTTTCGGCATGTATGTCTCTAACTCTCTGAACTAATTCAATAATAGTACCACAACTTTCATTATTTAGACCAACTGGTCAAAAAAGATCTTTACTCGATCTGGTTAAAGTTATATTTTAAAAAGACCACGTGGTCTATAAAGGGTTTTGCTATGAACATCAATTGGAACTACCCAAAAGTAAGAGGCGGTTTTTGGGGCGGTATTGATAAGTTGATCGGTCCAGGTGCAACTAAAGCTGAGAAGCGAATTCAGCTTTATATTCCAGCTTTAGCTGGAGTCGCAGCCGTTATCTTTAGTAGGGAAGTAAGTTCGTCGCAGAGCTTAGGGCAAGTAATACTATTATTTTTGCTCACGATAGACATCGTGGGAGGCATTATTACCAATGCCACTTCTAGCGCCAAGCGATGGTTTCATCGTGAAGGACAGGGAGTAAGGCAGCATCTCTCGTTTGTTGCTGTTCATTTTGTGCAGTTATCACTGGTTGCTAGCATGTTTTTAGAAGGAGACTGGTTGTGGGTAGCAGTAACGGGTGGCTATATGATGATGGCGAGTTGGGTGATACTGATGACGCCGCTCTATTTGCAGCGACCTATAGCACTCATGATGTATGCAGGCGCGTTATTGTTGTCATTGTATTGGTTTGGGGCTCCAGTAGGGCTTGAGTGGTTTTTGCCACTGTTTTATCTCAAATTACTGGTGAGCCATATCTTGCGAGAAGAGCCGTATCGGCCAGAGTCCGATCAGACTACAAACGAGGAGGTATAGATATGTCACTCACTCCAAAGATATTAGTTGTGGGCGCGACCGGTTACCTTGGTCAGTACATCGTGAAAGAGTTGCGCGTGCAGGGAGCTAGCTTCAAGGCGTTAGTTCGAAATCCCAACAAGTTAGAAGCGCTGGGGTTAGATTCATCGCAGATAGTGAAAGCCCAAGTGACGGATCCCAATCAACTGATAGGTCAATTTTGCGATATTGATGTAGTGATTTCGTGTTTAGGTATCACTCGACAACGTGATGCTGTCACGTATATGGATGTTGACTATCAAGCTAATCTCAATGTGCTTGAAGCGGCAGAAAAATCAGGGGTGAAAAAGTTCATCTACATTTCTGCCTTTGGTGCTGAACGCCATCAAAACGTCAGATTACTTGCGGCAAAAGAGCGATTTGCACGCAAACTCCTAAGTTCAAATGCTTTGAAGCCTTGTGTTATTCGTCCAAATGGTTTTTTTTCTGATTTAAAAGAGATCTACAACATGACAGCCAAAGGAAAAGGGTATCTTTTTGGGCAGGATGGTGTGCGTGTGAATCCGATTCATGGCGCTGATCTGGCTCGATTTTGCATTGAGGCGATTGGTCGCACGGAATTGGAGTTAGCCGTGGGGGGACCTGAGGTACTGTCTACACGTGAGATGATTGAGTTGTCGTTTAGCGCGCAAAGAACAGAGCCAAAAATCGTTGTTCTACCGGATCTTGTTAGGAAGGTTGGGCTTGTCGTAGCGAAACGACTACCAGAAAAATGGGGAGGATCTGCTGAGTTTTTCCTTACCATGATGGCGCAAGACGCAATCACCCCTCGTTATGGACAACAAACTCTTGGCGACTATTACGTTCGCTGTTTTAATGAGGAGCACAGCGGTAAACAATGAAGGCGGGGTTACGATGCACGATTGGAGTCTCAACGTTAAACAGGCACTGGTGCCTCTGAAAAACAATGATAACGCAATCTTTATGAAAGCGTATATGCGCGATCAATATGAGTTCTATGGGATCCAATCAGGTCCACGACGCGACGCATTGAAAGCACTGTTTTCGAAACAACATGTGCCCAGCCTAGATGAGCTTGCTGATATCGTCGACGAGCTTTGGTCTTTACCCCAAAGAGAGTATCAACTCGTCGCTGTCGATCTCCTAATTAAAACAAAGAAGATGTTACCAGAGTTTTACCTCCATCATGCTGAACGTTGGATCACAACGAAATCGTGGTGGGATACGGTGGATATGTTGGCGACTCATATTGTCGCAAGCTTGTTTCAGCGGTATCCAGACGAAACGACCGCTGTGATCAACCAGTGGCGCGAAAGTGACAACATTTGGTTAAGACGTACCGCGATCCTCTATCAGTTGAAGTTTAAACAGAACACGGATCAAACTTTGCTGTTTGCCATCATTGGTGAGAACCAAGCAGACAAAGAGTTCTTTATTCAAAAAGCGATTGGGTGGAGTTTAAGGGAGTATTCGAAGACTCACGCGGCGGCTGTGTTTCAATTTATCGATGCTCAAGGCATAGAAGGCTTGGCTAAACGTGAGGGGCTGAGGTGGCTAAAGGCGCAAAACACAGTGAGTACTTAGTTCACAGCCTACAGGACACCGCCATGTTTGGGTACATAAATATTGTCGTGTCATTCAATCTAACAGATTCAATGTACACGCAATACTACTCGAAACCATAAAGAGTTACCGAGAATGATACTCAGATAGCCAATCTAAGAGTTTTGAGAAGATAGGAACGTCTTCTTTGCCAAAGCAATAAAAAGCGTTTAGCCCGAATGCCATCTGTTTATTGAGCTCCTTTAGTGATAACGCAACTAATTCGCCTCGCTCAATGTATGGTTTCATGTAGTGTTTCGGCATGACAGCCCAGCCCTGATGTTTGAGCAACTCACACAGTAGGTCATTGTTGCTTACCACATGTACTTTCGGCGTGACCTTAGTCGCAGATAGCATGGTATTAAGATCAGTAAAATTCTCAGTGAGATATTGAGTATCAAGCAGTAAGTCTTCAATTTTCAAATCATCATGGTTGGCCAAAGGTGAAGTTGGTCGAGTGAAACAACCTATTTCAATATTGCCAATTGCTTTCCAAGTGACTTCCCGTTCAGCGAAGAGTTGACCCAAATATGGCATCAAAGCGATATCTGCTTTGTCTGTGAGCAGTAAATTCATCGCTTCTTTTCGAGTTCTGTGTAACCAATGAATACTGACCTCAGGGTAATTCTTCGCTATTTCTTGCTCCAGTTGCATCATTAACTCGATAGGCGTGATTACGTCATAGCATATGGTCACTGTGTGAGTTTCAGTATCAAATAGAGTGGTGCTTTGAGCATAAAGTGAGCGGTTTTGCTTTTCTACAATCTTAGCTCGTCGATACAGTTGCGTGGCTTTTTCTGTTGGCTTCGCTTGCTTACCCACTATCTGAAAAAGCGGGTAACCCAGCATATCCTCGTACGCTTTAACATGCTCACGAACGGTGGTTCGAGATTTTGATAACTGAAGAGCCGCTTTGTTGTATGAGCCCTGTTCGAATACTGCAACAAACGCGCTAATTTGCTCAAACGTATGCATGCGGTTAGCCTCCAAAATAATGAACGTCTAACCCTAACACATATGGTTTATTAGTTATGCTTTTACGTGGGGAAATGGTGCGCAGTTCAATAAATCGTACTATCCTAGAGGCCCTATGAAAACAATCAGGTTCAGGTGCTAGAAACCATCAAAGATGGAAAGACTATCTATACATGACAGAAGTGATTTGAGGCTATAAAGGACACACACTAAAAAGTATGAATTTGTACAAGCTGATGAACGAGTGACTGGTCTTGCAGGCTAAAGGGTTAGTCAAGCGAGAAGGGCTGAGGCTACAAGGTATTGTGCTGTCAAACAAAAATAATACCAATGCGGTTCTTCTTTACTACAATTGTTCATACACTTCCCAATTTTGACTATTTTGTCAGTTAACGGAAAAGAGCATTGTATAACAGAGATGAACTGATGCAGTCAGAGTTAATTGACAAGCAGAAGCACCAGAATTCGGTATTTGGTGTTCGCTATGTTAGCGTGTTTGTAATTTACATTGTTTCGGCATTTCTTTTTTCATCATTGAGCCCTCAAAGCCAAATTGTTTCACTGTGGCCTCCGGAAGGTATTGCTCTTGCAGGCTGTATTTTGTGGCAAGCTCGTTTTGTGCCGGCTATCTTCGCAGGTTCGATCATCTTCAATGTTGGGGTGCAAGCAGTCAATGGCACTGACATTGGTGCAATGGTAATTTTGACGTCGTTTGGGATTGGGTTAGGCTCGGCAGTTCAAGCCTGGGTCAACTATCGCTGTTTAGCTTACTTTTCGGTAAATATTATCTCTTCGGCAAGCATACGCAAAGTTACTCTGTTTGTTGTATTTGCCCTTATATGTTGTCTCATCGCTAGCGTTTTAGGCTCTTTTTTCGTTGACCTGTCGCCAACTGAGGGGCTGAGGGATTACGATTGGAGCAATATGCTCATTTGGTGGTTGGGTGACTTTCTAGGCGTTATTGTGATTACACCTCTTGTTTTAGCTTTCCTGGAACCTACTGGCAGGCTGACAAACAAGTTAACTCATTATCGAGCACTGATCTTCTCACTGGTTTTAGTTTTGGTCGTATTAGTTGTTAGTCAAAAATATGGTAACAAATCTTTAGAGTTGAAGAGTCTCAACGAAATCCATATTCGTTCACAATTGATTGAGAAAAACCTTAATCACCAGGTTGAGAACTATCTTAACTCATTGTCATTACTAGCTGTGAAACTCTCTGGGAACAGTGATGTTACACAGGATGAATTTAAACGACTAACGTTGCCACTCATAGAGCAAACTCCAGGTGCACGTGGTTTCTCATGGAACCCAGTTATAGAGCAACATGAATTAGAAGAGTTTGAAAAGAGCACGAATAAGCAGAGTGATTCAAGCTTTAAGATAAGAGGTACACCGTTGAAGCTGGGTGATCCTTTAGTTGTCGTTAAGTGGATAGAACCTTTTGCTCCAAACGAACGTGCATTTGGCTTTAATGTTTTCTCGAATGGAAAACGACGAGAGGCGATGATTAGGGCGCAGAATATTAGTCGTCCAGTCGCTACTGAGACGATACAGCTTGTGCAACTTGACGCGAAGGAGCCTGGGTTTCTCATTTTTACCCCCATTAATCAAGGACCATCGCTTGGTACATCTACTCTTACTCGATCTTTTAATTTATCAGGCTTTGTCGTCGGAGTTTTTGTTGTAGGAGATATTGTTACTGAGAGTCTCAAGAATAGTGAAGTTTCTTATATGAGTGTGAAGATTCTCGATTCTAGTGCTAATGATGAAGTGATTTATCAATATGCACCTATAGGAGTCAGTTCATTTGATGAGTCGATAGAATTCTCTTTTGTTCAACAGATCGCTGAGAGGGAGTGGACTGTTGTTCTATCAGTGTCTCAGGATGTTATTTCAGCACTAAAAGCTGAAAGCTCCATTAAGTTTCTCATTTATGAATCCGCTTTTGGGGCGTTAAGTGTTTTACTCATAATTACTCTTTTCAACTCTCATACAAACTTATTGACTCAGGTGAAGATGCGAACCCGAGAATTAGAGGCATCAAGAGATACACTCAAACATTTTGCTTTCAATGACGCCCTAACAGGTTTGCCTAATCGTAGGATGTTTATAAAGCAGACGAGTCATGCATTGAACTTAGCGACTCGAAACGGCTCGATGGTAGCTATCCTCTTTTTGGATCTCGATAGGTTCAAACATGTTAATGACAGTTTAGGGCATGATTTTGGTGACAAATTGCTTGTTGAAGTCGCGACTAGGCTAACTAATAACTTGCGAAGTAGTGACGTTTTAGCTCGTTTTGGTGGTGATGAGTTTACGATTATGATCGAGAACCTTACCAATGCGGAACAAGCAGTAACGCTGTCCAGAAAGCTTATTGAGGGGTTGCGTAAGCCGATGTTGATTGAGGACGAATCCATTGCTATTTCAACCAGCATTGGCATAGCCACTTTTCCCAAAGATGGAAATAATGTAGATGATTTGATGCGAGCAGCAGACGCTGCGATGTATAAGGCGAAGGAATCATCATCCGGCTATGTCTGCTATACCAATACCTTAAGAAAACAGGCAAGGGAAAAATTGTTTATCGAGTCAGAGCTGCCCCAAGCGTTGATGGGCAACCAGCTCGAACTCTATTTTCAGCCAATTATTGACTTGCGCTCTGGTGAGCATGTCGGTTGCGAAGGGTTATTGCGTTGGAATCATCCTAAGTATGGTGTAATTCCGCCGGACGCATTCATTCCAATAGCGGAGCTTTCAAAAGAGATCCTCCCTATTGGAGCCTGGGTGCTCCGAGAAGTTTGCAAACAGATAAAGTCTTGGAAGAATATGGGGATCGACCATCAAAAAGTGTCGGTAAATGTTTCGGTTGTACAACTTATGTCAGGTCGTTTGTTGAGTGACGTGAAAGCCGCATTGGAACTGTATGAGGTGAACCCCAATATACTCGAGCTAGAGATAACAGAAAGTGTGCTTGTGCAGAATATGGCACAAGCCACGACATATATAACGGAGCTTAAAAAGTTAGGGGTAAAAATAGCTATTGATGACTATGGTACTGGTTACTCTTCACTTGGCTATTTAAAGCAGCTGCCAGTTGATAGTTTGAAAATCGATAAAATTTTCATTGCTCAACTTAAACAAGATGACAGAACCATCGTCAGTTCCACACTCCAGATGGCGAGCGAATTGGGCTTTGAAGTCATTGCAGAAGGCATCCAAACGTCCGAACAAATGAATATCTTAGTAAAACACGGTTGTCGTTGGGGGCAGGGTTTCCTATTCAGTAAAGCGCTGTCGATTGCTCACTACACAGAGTTTTGCCGAAAACAATAATTAGTATGGCGACAAAGTACATGGTTCTGCCTATATCAGGGTGTCCCTTTTTTATATACTCAACGTAAGATTAAACAGATACTTAATATACCGAGAGAGTGTAATTAGACCAAATGGATTCCGTAACTCAGGCAGCCCTCGGGGCAACCGTTGCAGGCGCAATAGCTGGCAAACAATGTAATGCAAAGGTGCTTCTCACTGGCGCTGCACTTGGTACTTTGCCGGACTTAGACGTTGTACTCGACTATGGTGATGCGGTAAGTAACACTATTAAGCACCGCGGGTTTACTCACTCGTTGCTGCTCATTCCTGTATTTTCTCTCATCGTTAGTTGGCTATATTGCAGGTTTAGACCTGATGCATTTTGGTCCTTTAATCGTGTCTTTCTTTTGGTTCTGACTGTTCTGGTGACTCACGTTGCTATCGATGCGATGACGACCTATGGTACTCAGCTGCTGTGGCCAATTCCCGGTTACTTCGAAGTGGGGAATATCTTTATCATCGATCCTCTTTATACCTTGCCACTTCTGCTCGGTATAGGCGTTGCACTGTTTTCTCGTCACCGAGGAGGGCAGTGGTGTAAAGCGGTTGTAGTCGTGTCGAGCTTATATCTAGTTTGGGGCTATGCTGCGCAGCAAGTGGTTGCCGATAGAGTAGAGAAGAACTTGGCTGCGCAAAACATCAGTGATGAGCAGGTATTGATTACCCCCTCTCCATTTAATACGTTGCTATGGCGCGTGGTGGTGGTTGAAGGCGATCAGTACTTCGAAGGTTTGGCATCGTTACTCGATTCTGACAGCCAGATTGACTTCATCCAACGCTCGCGTGGTAAGTGGCCGCTTGAAGAAAAGCCAAAGACTCTTGAAGGCTTAGAAGCCTTCTCTCATGGATTCTTGGGTTATCGCCAAGACCAAGACAAGCTTATTGTGTCGGATTTAAGATTAGGTATGGCAGACAGCTTAGCGTTTGAATTCGTTTTTGCTAAGGAAACATCTGATGCAGGCTGGGAGCTGTTAGAAGCGCCAACCAGGTATCCTAGCGAGCGTAGCTTGGATCAAATCTCAGTACTCTGGGAGCGTATGTTAGGCAATCAAGAGATTGATGCAAACTTGCAGCAAGTGGCTTTAAACAAAACCAACGATTAACAAGAACAATGCCCAGCGTTGGGCATTTTGAAGCATGTCATAAAGACGAGTCATTTTAGGCTCGTTTTTTATCGTGGCGATTAAAATCATTATTTGACAAAGCAATTCATGTAAGTTCACTATTCCCGTCCTAAAATTGTCACTGGAGACAGTGACTTGCTTGTCAAAATTACTCATCTTTCCCTATTGAGGACACGGATATGACACTTGCCGCTCTGGCGATTCTAGTTGGTTTTATCTTATTGGTTTGGAGTGCAGATCGATTTGTTGATGGTGCGGCAGCCACCGCGAGTCACGCAGGCATGCCTCCTTTGCTTATCGGTATGGTGATTGTTGGTTTCGGTACCTCAGCACCGGAAATGGTGGTCTCTGCAATGGCTGCAGCTGAGGGCAACCCTGAGCTAGCTTTAGGGAATGCGCTTGGTTCGAACATTGTTAACACCGGACTTATTTTAGGTGTCACCGCAATCATTGCGCCAATCATGGTGCAATCTGTCATTGTGAAAAAAGAGTTGCCGCTACTATTCGCTATCAGCTTACTGCTTGGTGCACTGCTTTGGAATGGTGTACTAGGGCGCGGAGAGGCGGCGATCCTGTTGGTGGGCTTTTTCAGCCTTATCAGTTGGAGTATCTATTCGGGAATCAAGGGTAAAGGTGACCCGCTAGAGACCGACACGCAGCAAGAACTTGAAGAGAAAACCATGTCATTAGGCAAAGCAATTTTCTGGCTTGTACTAGGCCTTGTTTTGTTGGTGGTGAGTTCACGTATTCTTGTTTGGGGTGCAGTAACCATCGCTCAATTTCTTGGTATTAGTGACTTGGTGATTGGTTTGACGATTGTTGCATTAGGTACGTCTTTGCCAGAGCTGGCGGCTTCTATCGCAGCAGCGCGCAAGGGTGAGCATGATATTGCGATTGGTAACGTAGTCGGCTCGAACATGTTCAATATCCTAGCCGTAGTGGGTATTGCAGGCATGATTTCGCCAATTGCGAATGTGCCAGAGGCTGTTCTGTCTCGTGACTGGTTGGTGATGATGGCGATGACGGTAGCGCTGTTCTTTATGGCTTACGGGTTTGGTCGTCAAGGGCGCATCAACCGATTTGAAGCAGCATTGTTGCTTACAGGTTACGCTGCTTACAATATTTGGCTTGTCGTCTCTGTTACGGCTTAATTGCTAGCTGTTTTTTGAAATGAGCCCGTGATTCAATCTCCGTATTGAGTCACGGGCTTTTTAGCATCGAATGGCTAAGAATTACAATTTGTCATTTCGTTTGCTCTGCTGGCGGATGTAATCGCCAAACTCATACTTTCTTTCTTGATGTCCTACCTGATAAAGCTCGCTTTCCGTGCGCTGCTGCGAGTAACTTGACGCTTTCATAGACTCTTAACATGTTATCGACAACGCGTTTAAAGAATGAATCAATGCGTCTACCGTACATTTGAAGAACGCCTAGCATGCTGCAAAAGCTCATCGCTAAAGCGACAGTCCAGTGTATTTCAATCATGCCAATCCTCCACGAAGTGAAGAAAGTGTCTTTAAAGTGCGGGTGGGAGAGGGTTGGCGAGCAAGTAAAAGAGCAGGCTCTTTCATAGAGGTTTGAGGAGACAAAGCAGCTTGGATAGGTGGCGCTGCAGGTTGTGGGCGCGTTGAGCTGCGCAGTTGGTTTGGATCGCTTGTAGATGCGAAACGGGCCAAAGTGATCATTGAGTTTTATACCTTTATTATTTGGGCTGAACTTTGCAAAAACTGAGCATGTCTTTGCTGAAAGTGAATATAAGGTATACGGCTTTGTAACATCAATGTGGCTGAAATTAGTTGATACAATCCGTCACACTGCTAAATGCTAATTAACCAGCCGTCGATGTTTGACACGGCTGATTAATCTCTTTTGTGATTGTATACAAATCTGCGGGTGACAGGATTGGATTAACGATATTGTTGGGACTAGGGAACATAGCTCATCGAGTTAAAACCAACACTCTCAGTGGGTTGTAGATTGTTTACATACGATGCATGCTCTGAGACGATTAATACTTGTCCGTCGGTAAAGTAGTCATGCTGTCGGTTTTTGGAGGTAACACTCGCTAGGGGAATGTTTTCGGCATTCCAACGGTCATTGAGTCGAAACACATCGGTTTTTAGCTGATCACGCTCAATGTCCACATTCGGTGAGACCGAATGAAGGAGCGTTAGAATGCCGCCATACGGCGTCAATGTAAGACCATCATCATAGCTTAGGGCACCGACCCAAACAGTTTGTTGGGTTTGTGAATCTATCCCAGCCTGCCACCAACGAATGTGTGAGCGATGAGTAAGGGTTCCCGGCAGTTGAAACGCTAAATGTTGTGGCTGACCATTCCAAAGTAAATCCGAAACGGGTGGTGTACTCTGTTGCAGCAACTGCACATAATCACTGAGCTCGATATCACTTCGTGAGAACGTCTTGTTTTCAATCCAGCCTAACTCACCCATTAAGTCTTTCGGGGATTCGCCCAAATAAACCACATTGACTGCTTGCGCTGAATAAACGGTGGATTGACCCGCGTACACACGATAATCAAGCTCCGATAAAGTAACTTCGGTTGGGACAGCATGCGCTAGAGGGACGACCTCGTTGTCACTCCACCAAAAAAAGTGTGAGTAATTGAGCGCCAGCATACCACCAAGAAACAAACTAGACGCCTTCAACCATGAATAGCGCCATTGTTTTTTGAAGCCAAAATAGAGAAGCGCCAACGATACTAGTGACAGACCCAAAGAGTACTTGTGCTCAGAAACAAACGTTGCGGCTTCATTCAGCATAGGTACATTGTCAACGCCAGCAGCAAGCAAATATCCCCAGGTAACAAACTGACCTACACCGAGTACTAATCCAACGAATGCGTAGGCAGAGAATTTTTTCCAGCGAATGTGATTCGCTCCTGCCATAAAAGGCACAACCCAAGCGATAGGGCCAAGCAGGCGAGCAAACGCGATAACCCAAAAGGCATTTCGGTTGATAAGAAGACGACAGCGCGCTAAAGGACGGCGAATCTTAGGCTGCCAGCGGAGCAAGGATTTTTGTGCATTGAAGCCGTAATGACGCCCGATAAAGAAGCTAAGTTGGTCGCCAATTAGGCCTCCGAGTAGTACCGCAGCGACAGCCATGTATGCGCCCGAATAGAGCTGATATCCAGCCGCTATCATAAATGGTTCACCCGGTACGACTAAGTTTGGCCCAATCAATGCGTCTAGAAGTGACCCTACAAACAGTCCTAATGTTTCAAACATACCCAATCCCTATCTACTTTATCTCCAGCGACCTGTTGTGCTGTACTTACCTTTCTTTGCTGCTCTAGCATTACTGATGTGTCTTACTGTTTTTGGCCTACTGCTTCTGATAATGGCCAAACTGGTATTCCATTTCGTTGTTGCGCATTTCACCAAATAGGAATCGGCGAACATTGGCTTTTAGGTAGGTAAAACCCATTTTGAAGAAACCATCTTGCTCGAGGCGGCGCGGATCAAACTGAAAGCTGATCGGTAGAAATCGAAAACGCCAGGTTCTGGACGCTTTTTTGACGTAGTGGCAGTCTTCACAAAGCACGATTTCTTCGTCAAACCCACCGATCTCTTGGTGAACACGTTTGGTTGAAAAAATGCATGCTCCAACAGCAGTTGGGAAGAAAAATTGCGTGGTAAACAATCCAGCATTGAATAGGCCATAGCCAACTTTGTAAGCAGGTGCTAAGTTGCGTGAACCCATATAGACACCAGCGACCTCAAGCTTCTCTTGTTCGAGTTTGTCGATGGCCTTTTGGAGGAAATCTTTGTCGAGACGAACATCAGCGTCCAAAAATAGCAAACGTTCATGTTTCGCTAGCTCCGCACCGGTGTTGCGACCTAAGCTCACGCCACGCTGAGACATTTGATGTACGGTTAGGCTCGGTAACGAAGCTTGATATTTACTGGCCACTTCACAAGTCAGGTCATCGCTATTTGAATCGACAACGATTACTTCAAAGTCTTGATAAGTTTGACAGCTAAGATCGCTGAGCAAGCGAGCGATACGTTTTTCTTCATTAAGGGTGATAACTACTACGCTAAGTGATTTCATCATTCTGTTCCTTTCGTTCAATAGTTCCATCGATAAAGGCCGCTTGGTTAGCTTGGTTAGATGGTGCGGCCAGTTGATGAAGCCAGTATCAGGGAGTGGCACTGAATGAAGAATGAGTGGAGAGTTCAGAATCGGTTCATGTAGATGAACAAGGCGCTTTACCGGCGTTGAAGCTTGGTAAAGCGTCGTGTATTCAGAGAGTTGACAGTTATACAGTGTGAGCGAACTGCGCGACCTCATCGAGGACGTGCGGGTTTGCGATCGCCCCTTTGTTCTTTATTTCTTGGCCGTGTAACACCTGTTTTACTGCTAGCTCTACCAACTTCCCAGATTTGGTTTTGGGGATCTCACTGATGGCGTAGATTTCTGATGGTACATGGCGCGGTGAGCATTGCGTTTTCAGTTGCTGTTTGATGGCATGCTGTAAATTATCATCCAGCACAGTGGACGGGGAAAGCTGCACGAATAGAACAATCTTTTCATCACTGAGATGCGTTCTGCCTACTGCGATAGAGTCTATAATGCCATCGAGCTGATTGACCTGCTGATAGATCTCAGCGGTACCAATGCGTACACCTCCTGGATTTAGTATTGCGTCACTGCGCCCAAAAAAGCGCATACCACCGTGTGAAGTCATCAAGACATCATCGCCATGACTCCAGCAGCGCGCGAAGTCTGCCCAGTAAGCGTTGTGGTAACGTTCACCATCGTCATTCCAAAAGCCAATAGGCTGGTTTGGGAAACTGTTAAGGCAAACCAGCTCACCACGCTGCTCTATGACAGATTCGCCATTGGTATTAAAGACTTGCACATCCAAGCCTAAACCAGCGGCTTGGCATTCACCGCGATAAACAGGGGATATAGGATTGCCAAGCACAAAGCAGCCGCAAATATCGGTTCCACCTGAAATAGAGGCTAAATGAAGATCTGATTTGATGGCTTGATAAACATAATCAAATTGCTCTGGATACAAAACAGAGCCTGTAGAGCAAAGGGTTCTAAGGTGGGTAAGTGCAAACTTCTCACTAGGGATAAAGCCGTTTTTTTCTATCGCTTCCAGATACTTAGCGGCAGTACCAAACAAGGTTACTGACGTGCGACTGGCCAGTTCCCATAGTACGTTTTCCGTGGGGTAAACAGGATTGCCATCATAAATAACCAAGCTTGCCCCACTTGCTAGCGCTGAAACATGCCAGTTCCACATCATCCAACCACAAGTGGTGTAATAGAACACCCGATCGTCAGCTCGTACATCACAATGTAGCTGATGTTCTTTAAGATGATTTAAGGTAATGCCGCCAACAGAATGAACAATGCACTTAGGCTTACCCGTTGTTCCGGACGAATAGAGGATGAACAAAGGAGAGTTAAACGGAACGCGATGAAAGTGAACAGGTTCACTTTGAAAGTCACCAATGACGGATTCCCATTCGATATTGATGGCATTGTCGGTATTGATTTGAGAACAGGTCGCTATTGAGGGGTCGCTCTGACCGAGGTGCTGGTATCCCACAGTGCAAACGTGGCTAACAGATTCAATTGCATTTGAGATGGCGC
Source organism: Vibrio wakamikoensis (assembly GCF_050337275.1). NCBI lineage: Bacteria > Pseudomonadati > Pseudomonadota > Gammaproteobacteria > Vibrionales > Vibrionaceae > Vibrio > Vibrio wakamikoensis. The sequence continues at coordinate 20,205 of NZ_JAKJST010000010.1, forward strand.
TGTTCTTATCTGTCATGGAGAACGATTTACCGCCAAATTGGTACCCATCCACGCAAAACAGCACCTTGGGTTTCACTTGTTCAAATCGCTCAATAACGCTTTCCGCGCCAAAATCCGGCGAGGTCGATGTCCAAATAGCACCTAGACTGGTCGCTGCGAGCATAGCAATCACGGCATAGGGAGAGTGGGGGAGATAGCCAGCCACGACATCGCCTTCTGCTACGTTGATGCTTTGAAGCCACTGCTGCATGATGGACACGTGCTCAAGGAGCAGCTTCCAAGTGTATTGCTCAACATGGCCTTGCTCGTTTTGAAATAAAATAGCGACCTTTTCAGGGTTTTTACTCCCATAATCGAGTAGATTTTCTGCATAATTCAGCTTCGCCTCAGGAAACCAGACAGTGTCTCTCGCGGGTACGACATCACTCCATACCGCCTCCCCAAGCTGGGTCGTTTGACCTTGTTTCGAGCCCACAACGCCGCAAAAATCCCATACTCGTTGCCAAAAATGCTCTGGATTATCTAGTGTCCATTGATGCAACTGTTGATAGTCAGAAATGTTTAAGGCGGGTTTGTCTGCAACGAGTTCATTGATGAATCGCTGTATATGACAGTGAGCAGCGCGAGTCGCGTTAGGTGTCCATAGAGCTTGAGAGGAAGTAGGCTTTGTTAACATTATTGATACACTCGTCCTTGATATTATTATGAGTTTAATTTTTGTTGCTTTCGGTGGGCTAGTCAAACTTAGCGGCCAAATTCAATTAATTGAATTTAAAGTTAAAAATACACATATGTAAAATTTATGTTACACGCGAAGTGCGAGTGTCATTTAGAGGGGTTATTGTCAGGCCAAAACCAAACACATAGGCTTAATGTAAAGGGTTTGTTAAGGGAAATGGCATGGCTCAGTATGTATCTAACCCTGTGAATGAGCAGGGATTAATCGATTGGAGCGAAGAAGAAAACCGCATTTGGCATGATCTTGTTGAACGCCAACTGGATTTAGTCAAAGACAGAGCGTGCAAAGAGTACTTGCGCGGACTTGAACTGCTTGATTTACCGCTGGATAGAGCGCCTCAGCTAACTGAAATTAACAGCGTGTTGCAGCGTGAGACTGGCTGGCAAGTGGAGCCTGTTCCAGCGCTGATCGACTTTGATCGCTTCTTCGAGCTGTTAGCGTCACGAAAGTTCCCTGTGGCGACGTTTTTACGTTCTCGAGAAGAGTTTGACTACCTTCAGGAGCCAGATTTTTTCCATGAAATCTTCGGGCACTGCGCTATGCTGACCGATCCTGATTTCGCCGAGTTTACCCAGCATTATGGAAAACTTGGCTATCAAGCGAGCAGCAAGCAGAGAGTCTACCTGGCGAGATTGTATTGGTTTACCGTCGAGTTTGGTCTTGTTGAGCAAAACGGCGATTTAAAAATTTACGGGGGCGGTATTTTATCATCTCCGGGTGAGACTCTGTATGCACTTGATGACGAAAGGCCGCTACGCCAAGCCTTTAGTGTCGATAACGTGTTAAGAACGCCATATCGAATCGACATTATGCAGCCGACTTACTTTGTGCTGGACGACATTCGCCAGCTGTATGAACTAAAACAACAGGACTTGAGTCAAGACGTCGCACGAGCGATGGAATCGGGCTTACTTCCTCCACTTTTTGAACCAAAGGACATGACACATGCTTAATGAACTACGCTGCGAAGCCTGCAGCAGTGATGCAATTGCACTGGGTAAGGATGAACAACAGCAGTTACTAACAGAGCTTAATGATTGGCAAATTATAGAGCGTGATGGTATCCCGCAACTTGAGAAGCATTATAAGTTTAAGAACTTTAAGCTCGCTTGGGCGTTTTCAAACCAAGTGGCGGAGCTGGCCGAAGAAGAGTTCCATCACCCAACAATCACGCTGGAGTGGGGCAAGGTGACAGTGACTTGGTGGAGTCACTCTATTAAAGGGTTGCATCAAAACGATTTTATCTGTGCAGCCAAATGTGACGGTTTTATCGCTCAGTAAACTCCATATCTTCAATACAAGATCCTCGCTTCACGCGGGGATTTTCTGTTTTTGGGGAATAGGGGCACTTTGTTTTGGGTCAGAAAGGAAATGTCACACTTTCATGTCAATTACTGTATTGGTAAGAAGTCGATGTGAGTCAAAAAAGATGATGAAACCTTACAGTTTATATCAATTAATATGCGTACAATGGTTATAAACCTCAAGCGTACAGTTATTGAGGTACGTTGACTAAAGAACACTATAAGGGACATTATGTTCAAGCGCAGTATTAAATGGATACTCCCCTTCGCAATCTTAGGCGTGGCGGGTGGCGGTTACTTCTTAGTTCAAAAGACTGCACCAGAAGTTGAGACAGAAAAAACGCTCGACACCACACCTCGTGTCAAAACCCAAATTTTGCAAGCGCAGACTCATCAAGTGCAGATTTCGAGTTTCGGTGAAGTCGTACCTTTAGAGCGTACAGCATTGTCTACACAAGTTTCAGGTGAAGTGACCAGCTGGCACCATAACTTCCTTTCAGGCGGGGTGGTTAAACGCGGTGAAGTTCTGTTCACCATCGAGAAAGATGACTATCAAGCCGCGGTCCTGCAAGCTCAAGCAGAACTTGCCCAAGCTCAAGCTACTCTCATCGAAGAGCGTGCCAAAGCGAAAGTTGCAGAGCGCCAAGCTAAGAAAATCAAAGATACTCAAGTATCGGATCTTTATCTTCGTATCCCACAAGTTTTAAGTGCAGAAGCCCGTGTGAAATCAGCGCAAGCAGGGCTGCGTCGTGCCAATCGCGACCTAGAAAATACTGAAGTTGAAGCGCCTTACGATGCATTAGTGGTGTCTCGTAATATCGGTGTTGGTCAGTACATTACCGCAGGCTCTCAGGTAGCGGAAATCAATAACATTGAACACGCAGAAGTCATGGTGCCGATCGCTGGATTCGACGCGCCATTCTTACCGAAAGACATCGTGGGCGTCAGCGCTGAGATCATTGCTAAAGGTCGTATTGAGGCGATTCGAGAAGGTCAAATTGTTCGTGACTTGGGGGTGGTAGATAGTGCTACACGCATGGTGAACATGGTGATTCGTATTGATGACCCTTATGGCCTTAAATCGAATCTGACCCCACTGCCGTTTGGCTCTTATGTTGAAGTCCAGTTTAATGGCCGAACAGTCGATAACTTATTTCAAGTGCCTCAAGAGCTTGTTATAGATGAGCGAGTGTGGGTCGTGGATCCAGAAGATAAACTGATTCCAAAGCCTGTACATGTGCTTCGTGAGGAGCAGGCCAACTTCTTTATCGATTCAGGCATTGAAAACGGTGACGAGCTGGTATTGACGGTACCAGAGTTTCCGCAGATTGGTATGACCGTCATTCGGGTCAACGACGAAGCAGATGTGTTGGCGCAGCAAGGAGAGACCAGTGAGTAACTCGACCCAGCGCGGTATAATTGCTCTGTTCGCCAACAATTCGGTGGCAGCCAACTTGTTGATGGCGTTTGTACTCATTATGGGTACGGTCAGTTATTTTCTGATCCAGCGTCAAATGTTCCCGAACTTTGAAATTAACTATATCCGAGTAACCGCCTCATATCCCGGTGTTTCAGCGCAAGAGATTGAAGAGACTATTCTCATCAAAGTTGAAGAATCACTTAAGGATGTCACTGAAATCAAAAAAGCAGTCACGGATGCGTATCGAGGTGGCGGCCAAGTTACGCTCGAAATCGATACCAAAGCCGATCTCCCTGAAGTACTCGACCGAGTCAAACAAAGGGTTGATGCCATTGCCAGCTTTCCAAGGGCAATGGAACCGATAAAAGTCACGCAAATCGAGTTCAAGCAAGATGTGATTGGTATGGTGCTGTCGGGCAATACCTCGTTGACCGAACTCAAAACTATTTCTAAACAGATAGAGAAAGAGCTGCTGCAACTGAGCGATGTGTCGCTGGTCGAAGTTAGTTCGCCGCCGGATGAAATCGGCATTGAGATTCACCCTGATGAGCTTCGTACCTATGATCTCACGCTGGACGATGTGGTGTCGGCGATTCAAAAATACTCCGCCAATTTCTCAGCAGGGCAAGTGCGAACCAATACTGGCTTGGTTTCTATTCGTATTGAAAACCAGTACTACGACGGCTATGAGTTCCGCCAAATCCCTGTCAAACTCGGTGCTAATGGCTCGAAAGTGTTGCTCGGTGATATAGCCACCATCAAAGATGAGTTTACCGAAGGACAGCATTACTTTAAGTTCTCGGGTGAGAATGGTATTTATCTCACGGTAAAAGCCACCAAAACTCAGAACATGGTACCGGTAGCAGAAACGGTTCAGCGCTACATAGAAGCTCGCAACCAAACTTTGCCGCATGGGATCCAAATCCATACCTTGATGGACATGACCTATTACCTCAACGCTCGTCTTGACATGATGCTCAAGAATTTGATGCAAGGTGCGGTTTTGGTCGCGGTATTGCTCACTATATTCTTACGTTTTCGCCTAGCAATGTGGGTAATGGTCGGGTTGCCGGTTTGTTTCCTTGGTGCGGTGATGTTGATGCCGCTGTTTGGCGTAAGTATCAATATCATTACTTTGTTCGCCTTTATCATGGTGCTCGGTATCGTGGTCGATGATGCCATCGTCATAGGTGAGAGTGTGTACACCGAGGTAGAGAAGAACGGAGGCGGTGTGACTAACGTGGTGCGCGGTGCTCAGCGTGTTGCGACACCTGCTACCTTCGGTGTGTTAACCACCATCGCGGTGTTCGTTCCGTTTTTATTCTCAACCGGCCCCGAGAAAGCGTTTTTCTATGGCTTGTCGATAGTCGTTATCTTCTGTCTCATCTTTAGTTTGATTGAATCAAAGCTAATTTTGCCTGCTCACTTGGCACACACTAGATTCACACCAGTGAAAGAGAATAGCTACCGAGCTCGGTTTAACCGCGCGTTCTTTAAGTTCGTCCACGGACCCTACAAGCGTACAGTGAGCCAATGTGTGGAATGGCGCTGGTCGGTCATGGCGGGATTCATTGCCATCTTGGTAGTGAGCGCAGCCATGGTGACGTCAGGGCATGTGAGAATGATTCCAAGCCCGAAAGTACCGTCTGATTTCCCTATGATCAGAATTGAAATGAACAGTAATGCTTCAGATGAGCAAACTATTGATGCGTTGCTGACTCTGGAGAAAGTGGTTAAAGCGGTTGATAACGACATCCAAGATGAATTTGGCATGCCGGTCATTCGCGACATGATGACCATTAATACCAGTCGAACTGAAGGCATGCTCATCTTACCGCTAGTGGATGAGGAAGTACGTCCTGTTGATGCGTTCGAGCTCTCTCGCCGCTGGCGTGAAAAGCTGCCGACCATCGTTGGACTAAAGTCCATTGTGATTAATGACAATGTGGCTGGTGGTGATGACGGTGATGAGTTTGGTTATCTGCTTTATGGACCCGATATGGAGGTGCTTAATGAAGCAGGAAGAGAACTCATTTCCAAGCTGCAATTGCAAACTGGGCTGTTTGATGTCAGCTCATCAATGGATACAGGCAGCCGAGAAGTACAGCTTTCTTTAAAACCTGTGGCCTACGATCTAGGATTGGATCTAGCCAGTGTTGCGGCGCAGGTTGGTGGTAGCTTTTATGGTGGTGAGGCACAGCGTGTGTTGAGAAACACAGAAGAAGTTCGCGTGATGGTTCGTTATCCTAAGCTGACCCGTGAAGCCTTTTCTTCACTGCGCTACGCGTTGATCACTACACCGTCGGGTAAGAAAGTAATGCTCGGCGATGTGGTGGAAATTGAGAGTAAACCGGGCATCAACCAAATCCGACGCGAAAATGGCTTTAGAACGGTTTACATCTACGGTTCTATTGACGAGACGGTTATCGAGCCAGATAAAGCGGTGAAGAACATCGAGGATAATGTCCTGCCAGAGCTCAAGGCGATGTTCCCAGAAGTGACTACCGAGCTTGGCGGTACGATTGAAGAGCAGCAAAAGCAATCGGCGGAACAAATTGTATTCTTTGTTGCGGGTATGATTACGGTTTATATCCTGCTTGCGGTGCCGCTCAAAAGTTATGCTCAACCGCTGATCATCATGTCGGTTATCCCATTTAGCCTGACCGGGGCGATCTGGGGGCACTATTTCTACGGTTTGGATATGTCGATGATGTCGACGTTCGGCCTTATCGCGGCAGCGGGGGTAGTGATCAACGACTCGTTGGTGATGACCGATTACGTCAACCAAATCAAAGCTCGCTGCGATTGCGCCAAAACCGCAGTTGTTGAGGCCGGATGTGCCAGGTTTAGGGCGATCACCCTCACGTCAATCACAACCTTCTTTGGTGTTCTGCCAATTATGTTTGAGACCAGTTTGCAAGCTGCGTTCGTCAAACCTATGGCCGTCGCGCTAGGGTTTGCGGTTATGTACGCCACGGTAGTGACCTTGATTGCCGTGCCATGCTTGTATGTGATTTTGGAAGACATTGGTGGGGTGTTCCGTAAGGTGAAAAGGCTTTACTTCCCGCTAAAACAACCTGCTGCTGAGCGCAGCTAATTCTCTTCTTGATAGGCTCGGTGGGTTCTAACTCCCGAGCCGATACCAACTTAATTCCAGATAATACCTATCAAAATACCTTGCTTACTTAGTGAGTTATTAAAATTTAACTCTTTATTTATCAATGTATTGTAAATAATTTCTTTAAGTCAAAGTTGTCCATGTATTCGATTTATAAATAGTTACTGCTTTGAGTAAGTCAGCACTAATTCATAAAGTCCCTACCAGAAAAGCGAGGACATCTTATCGTTTGATGTCTGGAGTTTGGTTAACAAAGGTGACTGACAATGAAAAAAACAGTGATTGCGCTAGGTATTGCTGCCGTAGCAAGTTCGGCTTTGGTGAGCACAGCAAGCGCTTGTTCGAGAATTACGCTAGATACACCTTATGGCGTGTCCCAAGTTCGCACCCTAGATTGGGGTGAGAAATTAGGAACGGTGGCGATTGTGACACCGAAAGGAACGAAGGTTGAGACCAAAGACGTACCTTCTTACCAAAAGGCAGCGTCGTGGACTGTGAAGTACCCAACGCTGAACCTGGAAGAGCGCGAAGTATTTGTCGATACCTCAGGTGAAGCAATCAACAGTGAAGGTCTGTCAGCGTCTACTCTCTATATGTATGATTCACAAGCTTTCATCAAAGACTATCAAGACACGGGTGCGCCTGCTGTGAACTGGGGTGACGCTGCGGCGTTTATGGCTCAGAACTTTAAGACGGTTGCTGACGCTGTGGCGGCATTTGAGGCGAATGAGTTCCAGTTTGCTTGGGCGGATGGCATTCATGGTACTCAACACGGTTTGCATATTTCTGTGCAAGATAAGTCGGGTGATATTGCTTTGTTTGAATTGAATCAAGGCGGCGAAATGGTGGTATATCACGGGTCAGTGAACGATAAGCTGCGTGTGATGGCGAATGCACCTTTGCAACAGTATCACGACCAAAATGCCGAAAAGATTGGTGATATGACGGTAGTCGAGAACGGCTTCAAGATTGGCTCTTCAATTGCGTCATCGGAGCGTATGCTGCGAGGCCTATACAACACTGCACATGTAGAGTTCTCTGATACAGCAACATGGGCACAAACTGAGGGCAAGCTGCAGTCTACTTTTGATGCGGGCAATTTGGTACCTCAAGACATTATTGATCCTACCAATGGTGAAACGTACGCCACGTGGATCCAGTACACCTATAACTTAGAGAACGGCTCATTCAAGATGCGTAACTTTGATACGTATAGTGAAATTCGTATCGATCTGAACGATTTAGCAACCATTTCTCAAGTCTCCTGCGCCGACTTGGTTGAACAAGCAGAAGTTTCTGGCACTGCAACCTTTACTCCTTGCCAATAAGGGCAACTTTGCCCTGAGGGTGCCATTACTCAGGGGGAAGTCAATCCACGGACGACCTAATTAAAGGGACTTATGTTTAATTAGGTAACTTCATGAAAAAAATACTATTCACTGTCGCGTTGTGTGCGATGACAGCAGGCGCATTCGCGTCAAATTCGACGCTTGCAGAAACTGCGGGTGAGGATATTAACTACGGCGATCCGACGGCTTCTTTTTCAACGCTTGGTGTTTCTCGCTCAGGGGATGCAACTCAGCTCAACGGTATGTTGGGGATAGGGAACAACATCTTCCAACTTGATCTAGGTATAGCGGACAAGAAAACCTCTGAGGGCAAACTTGACTATAACTATCGTGGACGCTATTTCCATGTTACCGATGGACTAGGTTTTAGCGTGGATGTTCTAGGGGATCGTAATAGCACAACTGCATTAGCAGGCATGATCTATAAGTTTCAGGTTACAGAGAATGTAATGCTTTTCCCTATGCTTTCTGTTGGTCGAACCGCTGCGGATGAAGCAGGAAAACAGACGTTTAAGTCGACGGTATATCAAGCAGGTCTCTATGGTATGTACGCTTTCGATGCTGGTCACTGGCTGTATGCTAATCCTAAATCAACTTACGTCCAACAAGCAAAAGAGTGGGTACCTCAGGTAGAAATCGGTGGTGGCTATATGGTTTCCGATGTCGTCTCAGTGGGTTTTAAAGTGGAACACACTGCAGAAACGGAATACCTAAAAAAAGACACCACAGGTTGGCTACAAGCTAACTACTACTTCTAATGAGGTGAGATCGTGGAAGACACAGTAGACATCGTCTCGATGTGTGTCATGGATGATCGCAGTTTTATTATGGCTTATTTGATTGGAGCGGCATCGATGGTGTTATGGTTTGAGTTTCGCAGGCTCGGCTCAAAGGCTAGACGCCAAGATGATGAAGCTAAGCAAGGATCAGATAAAACAACGGCTCCTTAGGGAGTAATGCTTGTAAGTTAAGAAGCTAACACCTTTTAGAAGGCCTAGTCGCATAGCGACTGGGCCTTCTTTTTACCGCTCTTGGATAGCTCCTATCTCGCCTTTCTGGCAACGTAAAACTCTCAGCCATATCTAGGATATAGTTCATCACCTCCGGGATTCTTCCAGGTGCGACGGCAGGAAGGAGTTGTAACTGTCCTATTAAGAACAACGAAGCTTGTTTAAAGCCTATCTGGTAAGGCATTACCTTGTTTTGGTCGTAGGCCATTTGGCACATTAAGAACCGAAGTAAGTTATAGGCC
>NZ_JAKJST010000011.1:0-968 GCF_050337275.1 Vibrio wakamikoensis
GGTTTATGAATTAAAGACGATGCTTGGGTCTGTAGCTCAGGTGGTTAGAGCGTTCGCCTGATAAGCGAGAGGTCGGTGGTTCAAGTCCACTCAGACCCACCAATCTTCCTCCCAGATGATTGGCGATAAGCATCAACACTGATGGGGCTATAGCTCAGCTGGGAGAGCGCCTGCCTTGCACGCAGGAGGTCTGCGGTTCGATCCCGCATAGCTCCACCATCTTTAAGTGTTTTCTCTTTGAGAATATTTAGAAATGGTTTCTTTCTTTCAGTAGAAAGCAAATCTCGCTCTTTAAAAATTTGGAAAGCTGACGAATAACATTTGATTAATGTTATTCATTTAAAAGTTCTCAAATCCTAGATGATTTAATCATTTAGGTACCAACACACATTCAAGTGTTCTTGGAAGTGACGAAAGTCCACTTTTTGCCTCTGCTTTTTCTTAAAAAGCGGAAACAAAGAGTTATTTGAGTCCGGCAAAATCGAGTCTGCATCATGTATAAAAATTGCAGACAACTTTGGTTGTTTAACGACAATCTCGAGGTTTCTTTGAAACTCTTTGGGGTTGTATGGTTAAGTGACTAAGCGTACACGGTGGATGCCTTGGCAGTCAGAGGCGATGAAAGGCGTAATAACTTGCGATAAGCCCAGATTAGGTAGTAATAACCTTTGAGTCTGAGATTCCTGAATGGGGAAACCCAACTACATAAGCAGGTATCGCTGAGTGAATACATAGCTCAGCGAGGCGAACCGGGGGAACTGAAACATCTAAGTACCCCGAGGAAGAGAAATCAACCGAGATTCCGAAAGTAGCGGCGAGCGAAATTGGATTAGCCCTTAAGCTTTTAATGAGACAGACGAAGGCTCTGGAAAGTGCCGCAGTAAAGGGTGATAGCCCCGTAGTCGACATCTCATCATCAGTGAAATCGAGTAGGGCGGGACACGTGATATCCTGTCTGAATATGGGGG
>NZ_JAKJST010000002.1:0-22594 GCF_050337275.1 Vibrio wakamikoensis
GTGTTAGGCCTGCCGCCAGCGTTCAATCTGAGCCATGATCAAACTCTTCAATTTAAGATTTTGTCGGCTCAATGAATACTGACTTCAAAACTCATCCTTACTCAARAGTAAGAAGTAATTTTAAAGCTATTATCGTTCCAACAGAACGATAATGAATTGACTGTGCCAAGACTAAGTTCTTTTACAAGAAAGTAATCTCGATTGGTCACTCAGTTCATTGAAAACCTAATTTGATACCGAGGTATCTAATTTGATTATCATCAACGAGTGCCCACACAGATTGATAGGTTTATATTGTTAAAGAGCTTGTTTCAAAGCTTCCCTTGAAACGGACGGTCATTTTAGCGAGATAAGTTTTCGTGTCAACCACTTTTTTTAACTTATTTTGCTAAGCTTCTTAGAAGCTTGTGACCTTCTGACTCGTTGGGGATTTCGTTGTCCTTTCCCGTGTCAGCGAGGGGGCATTATAGAGATCGAAATCACATTGGCAATACCCAAAAACCAGTTTTTTCGCTTTTTTTGTTTGTGTGGTTAGTTTTTGTGCTTTGGCGCTGTAAATTACCGCAATAACTCGCCAAAATAGCTTTGTTCCATAGATTTAGAGACTGATATGACTTCAATTCGTAGTTACAAGGGCATTACCCCACAGCTGGATGACTCTGTCTATATAGATAAAACCAGTGTGATTGTTGGCGATGTTCGATTTGGCAAAGATGCCAGTGTATGGCCACTCGTGTCCGCGCGCGGTGATGTTAACCATATAGAGATTGGCGAGCGCACCAATATCCAAGACAACAGCGTGTTACACGTTACCCATAAAAACGCTGACAACCCCGAAGGTTATCCTCTACTAATAGGTAATGATGTCACCATTGGCCATAAGGTGATGCTTCACGGGTGCATCATAAGAGATCGCGTTCTTGTCGGCATGGGTAGTATTGTGCTTGATGGCGCCACTATTGAATCTGATGTGATGATTGGCGCGGGTTCCTTAGTGCCACCAAACAAGGTACTGGAAAGTGGTTATCTGTATGTGGGCAGTCCGGTAAAACAGGCTCGTCCTCTTACCGAAAAAGAAAGAGCCTTTTTACTTCGCTCCGCCAATAACTATGTGCAGAATAAAAATGACTACATGCAATATGTGCACGTCATTCGCTAGTTAATCATCGGTTAGTTAACAATAACGCGACCCTGTTCATCGAAAGCCTCATCCTCTATGAGGCTTTCTGCTATTTCTTCAAGATCAAAACGAACAGCCTCAAAGCACTCGAATGCCAGCTCCTTAGTAACGACATTTAAATCATTTAGCCTAGCAAGTTTCTCCAACCCAACAAGACACACAATCAACATCCCTGCTTGCTGCGCGTGAAACTCAACCACGCCTAGCTCTTGGTTCCATTCAAGCTGATCTGAAAACAAAATTGACTGGTTCATGTTATAGGCCTTCTAGATTCTTTCTTAACTCACGTAATATCTGCTTCGTGCCCGGTCTTAGGCCGCGCCATAACATAAAGCTTTCTGCCGCCTGACCCACCAGCATACCTAAACCATCATAGGCCAACCTAGCACCTGACTCTTTCGCCCATTGATTGAAGGTCGTCAAACCCTGTCCATAAGTCATATCATAACTCACAGTGTGGTCAGCAAAGATTGCATCACTGATGTCAGGCAATTGTTTATACAGACTGGTTGAAGCGGAGTTAATCACCACATCATAGGCACGAGAAACGTCACTCATAGGTACCGCATTAATCTGCCCGTAAGGCTTAAATAGCTCAGCAAGCTGCTGCGCTTTCTCAAACGTGCGATTGGTAATGGTAATAGAGGCAGGTTTTTGGTCGAGCAACGGCTTCAGTACACCACGCGCCGCACCACCCGAGCCAATCACTAATATAGAAGCGCCTTCTAGTTGAACTTGATGTTGCAGTAAGTCCTGAACCAAACCCTCACCATCGGTGTTATCACCAATGATTTCGCCATCATCCAGCTTCTTGAGGGTATTAACTGCGCCCGCAAGCTGAGCACGCTCGGTCAGGCGACCCGCAAACTGAAAAGCATCTTCTTTAAAGGGTGCGGTAATGTTGCAACCTTTACCACCCGATTGGAAAAACTCGGTGGCAGCCTGCTTAAACGCATCTGGCTCTGGCTGTTGACTAGCATATTCAAGATTTTGCGAAGTTTGTCTTGCGAAGAGAGTATGGATATACGGTGATTTGCTTTGCGAGATGGGATTACCAAACACCACGTACTGATCGGGCTTGCTCATGTTTATGCCTACTGTCCTTGCTAATGGGTACCGAAATGTATAGTTCGACACTATCACTTCGGCACACATTCGCCAAGTTGAACAAAGGCTGTTGGCTAGGTTACCACTCTCTCAGTTTTAGATAGTCGCTATAGAGGCGCGCTTCTTCGCTTCCCTCTTGTGGCTCATAGCTGTATTCCCAGCGAGCCAATGGCGGCATTGACATAAGAATGGACTCCGTACGACCACCACTTTGCAAGCCAAATAGCGTGCCTCGGTCGTAAACGAGATTGAACTCAACATAACGACCACGACGATAGAGCTGGAAGTTGCGCTCACGCTCACCATATTGCTCAGCTTTGCGCTTTTCGACGATTGGCAGATATGCATCGGTGTAGCCGTTACCCACCGCCTGCATGTAAGCGAACGAGCGTTCAAAGCCCCACTGATTTAAATCATCAAAGAACAAGCCACCAACACCGCGCGTTTCGTTACGGTGTGGTAAGAAGAAATAGTCATCACACCATTTTTTATGCTCTGCATACACCTCATCACCGAATGGCTGACAAACCTGCTTCGCCGTATCATGCCAATGCTGGCAATCCTCTTCATATGGATAGAATGGCGTTAAGTCAAACCCACCACCAAACCACCAAATCGGATCCTCGCCCTCTTTCTCAGCGATAAAGAAACGTACATTGGCATGTGATGTTGGGATATAAGGGTTCTTGGGATGAATCACTAGCGATACCCCCATAGCTTCGAACTTGCGCCCAGCGAGTTCTGGTCTGTGCGCGGTAGCTGATGCCGGCATCTTGTCGCCAAACACATGGGAAAAATTCACCCCGCCTTGCTCAAATACCTGACCATCTTTCATAACGCGGCTGCGGCCACCACCACCTTGCTCACGCTGCCACTCATCCTGTTGAAAGGTCGCGACACCATCTTGTTGTTCGAGTTTTTGGCAGATATCGTCTTGAAGCTGAAGAAGGAACGCTTTTACTTGGTGTTTATCGACTTGCTGCACGGGAACTCCTTAGCCTTGTCGTAGTACTTTAAGGGTGCGAGCGTCGCGGATTTCGCTCGGCTTATTGCGGCCACCCGTCTCGCCTTCAAGGACTGAAGACAAACGAGTACCCAGTTGCTGCTTAACTTCTTCGGTTGTCATGCAAGATGGCATACCTGATAAATTAGCACTAGTGGACGTAATTGGCTTGCCATAGGCCAAACACAATTTTTGCACCAACTCATGATCCGTGACACGCACAGCGATAGTATCAAACGCGCCACTTAGCCAAGGGGAAACACGTGAGCTTGCTGGCATGATCCAGGTATATGGGCCAGGCCAAGTTTGCTGAACACTTTCTAGCTGCTGCTCTGTCAGTTGAGCCTCATCAATATAAGGGCGAAGCTGCTCAAAATTCGCAGCGATCAAAATGAGTCCTTTTTCAACCGGACGTTCTTTGACAGCAAGAAGCTTTTCAATAGCTTGCGCATCGTCTGGATCACAACCCACGCCAAATACTCCTTCCGTTGGATAAGCAATTACTTCACCGGATTGAAGCGCCGCAACTGTGGTTTGAAAATTATCCACCGAGACTTCCTTTTATTAAAAGCTAAACAAATATTTTACATTTCTACGGCACTATGCTTAAAACCCGAGTGAGAATCCAGAAAAAAACACAAAATTCACTCACGCAAACGTTTTCCTTAGAAAAAAATCCTCGTATAATGCGCGCAAATTAGTCCATTTCCACACGCCTTGAAGGAGCTTCGGATGAAAGTCGGCATTATTATGGGTTCAAAATCAGATTGGCCAACCATGAAACTAGCAGCAGAAATGCTGGATCAGTTTGGTGTGGATTATGAAACCAAGGTCGTTTCTGCTCACCGCACACCGCAACTACTCGCTGACTACGCGACTTCTGCGAAAGAACGCGGTATCTCAGTCATCATCGCCGGTGCTGGCGGCGCTGCGCACCTTCCAGGTATGGCGGCAGCGTTCACAAGTGTTCCTGTATTGGGTGTTCCTGTTCAAAGCCGCGCGCTTAAAGGTATGGACTCTCTACTGTCTATCGTACAAATGCCTAAAGGCATCGCGGTGGGCACACTGGCTATCGGTGAAGCAGGCGCCGCGAACGCGGGTATCCTGGCGGCGCAGATCATTGGTGTTCACGACAACGCCGTAATGGAAAAGGTTGAAGCGTTCCGCAGCCAACAAACAGAAACTGTACTTGCTAACCCAGATCCTTCTAAGGACTAATGATGAAACACGTACTGGTTCTTGGAGCAGGCCAACTGGCGCGCATGATGTCACTAGCCGGCGCCCCTCTGAATATCAAAATCTCAGCATTTGATGTGCGCAGTGAGAATATCGTTCACCCACTGACACTTGAAGTGCTAGGTAACGGTTTAGAGCATGCGATTGCGGAAGCTGACGTTATCACGGCTGAGTTCGAACACATTCCACTCGATGTACTCGCAATCTGTGAGAAAAGTGGCAAGTTCCTCCCATCGACAGACGCTATCAAAGCCGGTGGTGATCGCCGCATTGAAAAAGGCCTTCTCGACAGTGCGGGGGTGAAAAACGCCAAATACGCAGTCATCAATACTCGTACAGATTTTGATGCGGCAATTGCGCACGTTGGTCTGCCTATGGTGCTTAAGAGCGCATTGGGTGGCTACGATGGAAAAGGTCAGTGGCGATTAAAAACGCTTGATGATGTCGACGCAATTTGGACAGAAATGGCCGAGTGTATTGCAGAATCAGAAAGCCAAGCGATCGTTGCTGAAGAGTTTGTCCCTTTCCAACGCGAAGTATCACTGGTTGGTGCGCGCAACAAGCAAGGTGAGCTTGCTATCTACCCACTGGCTGAAAACGTGCATACCGATGGCGTACTGACGCTATCAACAGCGATTGATGAACCAGAACTGCAAGCTCAAGCGGCACAAATGTTTACCGCTGTAGCCGAGTCTTTGGACTATGTTGGCGTGCTTGCACTTGAGTTCTTCGATGTGAATGGCCAGCTACTAGTGAATGAGATTGCACCTCGCGTGCACAACTCAGGGCACTGGACACAGCAAGGTGCGGACACTTGTCAGTTTGAAAACCACCTGCGCGCGGTATGTGATATGCCTCTTGGCTCAACACAAGCCATTCGTGCCACGTCTATGGTGAACATTTTAGGCGAAGATACGTTGCCAGAAGCGGTGCATAGCCTGTCTGGCTGCCACGTTCACTGGTATGGCAAAGACAAGCGTGCTGGTCGTAAGATGGGTCACATCAATGTCACGGCCAATGACAAAGCGGCGCTTAAGGCGCAGCTAGTTGCCTTGTCTGAGCTACTTGATGAAGCGGCTTTTCCCGCGCTGAAGCCAGCAGCTGAAGCCCTTTAAGCTGGGCGTAAAGCTTTAAAAAATGGCTCCCAAAGGAGCCATTTTTATTTATTCGGTATCTTGTATTTTATGGCATCGCCTTGAGGCGCACTCGAGTACGGTTCCAGATGCTCGCTTCTTTTCCACCAGCAGCTCAAATCCACAAAACTGACAGTGACCCGCGACAGGAGGGTGATTGACCGCAAACTTGCACTTTGGATACTGATCGCAAGCGTAGAAGGTTTTGCCGAATCGAGATTTTCTCTCTTTGAGTGCCCCTTTGGCACACTCAGGACAAGAGACCAAGGTTTGATCGGTTTGCTCTGGCTCTTCTTGCTTGTTCGGTGATTGAATGAAGTGGCATTCCGGGTAGTTGCTGCACCCAATGAACATTCCAAAGCGTCCTTGGCGCAGCAGCAGCTCAGAGCCACAATCCGGACAGGGTACACCTAGCTCTTTGACGATATGACCATCGTTTTGATGCAATGGTTTAATATAGTCGCAGCTCGGATATTGGTCACACCCTAGAAAAGGGCCATGTTTGCCATTTTTGAGAAGCAGCTTACCAGGTTGGCATTGGGGGCAAGACTCATGATCTAAGGCGTGTTCATGAGCCGAGAAAAGTTGATTGTCGATTTTACCACTCATGGTGTTCTCTTAACGCAAGCAGCCCACTGGGTTGGGCTGGGAGGATTAATGCACCACACCTCTTTCAGCGGTGTAGATAAGCTCTTCCATGAGAGTGTACGCGTTTTCGTTGCCAGGAACATTGAACAATACCATCAAAATGATCCATTTGAGGTCATCGAGTTCAAAATCGTTGGTTTCGAGCCCCATAACACGGTCAATGACCATCTCACGAGTTTCGGTAGTCAAGACGCCGATCTGCTCTAAGAACATCAGCAAGCCTCGGCTTTTAACATCCATACGCGTCATTTCTTGCTGGGTATAGATTCGCGTAGAGGTCGCGGCACTCATCGCAATCGCAGAATGCTCATCGGTGTTTTGCAGCTCAGCAAGATCCTCAAGCCACTCTAGTGCCTTGTAGATATCTTTTTGCTTGAAGCCTGCTCTAAGTAGTTCATCCTCAAGTTCGTCTTGGTCTACCTGCAGATCTGCATCGCTATGCACGTAGGTTTCGAACAGGTACATCAGTATGTCCATCATCATAGCTAGCCTCTCCCCTTAAGAATATAACCACCGTTAACCGCAACAACATGGCCCAGTAACTCGAGCTCTAAAAGCTGTTGCATGACCTCTTGAACAGGAATATGGGTCTTTTGAGCCAAAATATCAACCGGCGTTGCCTCTATTCCTACGTTAGCCAACAGATCTGCATATGGCAATTCTTCTTTATCAATAACTTGGTCGAAAAGTGTTGGTTGTACTTTTTTAGACCAGTTCGATAGAGATTCTATTTCACATAGTACATCTTCCACCTTTTGTACGAGACAGGCACCGGTTCGTATTAATGAATGACACCCCTGATGATAAGCATGACGAATCGAACCTGGCACAGCAAACACCTCACGCCCCTGCTCTGCCGCATACCTTGCTGTAATTAACGAACCACTTTTCTCCGCAGCTTCCACCACAACAACGCCCAACGACAAGCCACTGACAATTCGGTTTCGTCTTGGAAAGTGTTCCGCTCTCGGTTTGATCCAAGGTAAATGCTCACTGACGAGCGCACCTTGCTGAGCGATGCGCTGCGCGAGTGACTTGTGCCTAGCGGGATAAATTGAATCCAGCCCAGCCCCCAACACAGCGATGGTCTTGCCATTTGCCTCAAGCGCTCCTTGATGGGCATGACCGTCGATACCCAGTGCCAATCCACTTGTTACGCAGTAGCCAAAGTTAACGAATTCCGCAGCAAAGCTGCGCGCTGTTTCCAAACCGCCAGAACTGGCGTTTCGGCTGCCAACCATGGCGATTTGCGGCTCTGATAACAACGCCACGTCACCTTGTACAAAAAGTATTGGCGGACAGCCTTTAGATTCTCGTAACAGCGGCGGATAGTCGTCACCTTGCTGAAGAAGGATGTGATTATTCGCATTTTCTCGCCAAGCGAAGGCTCGCTCTGCGAGCTCAACAGACTGCTTACGAATAAAACTGACCTGATTGGGCTTAAGTCCAATTGCTGATAATGTCTGCTCATCTGATTCAACGATATTCCGTGGATCATCCACTGCGAGCAGCTTATAGAAGGTCACAGGACCAATACCTGGACATAACGAAAGTCGCAGCCACGCTAAGGCATTACTGTCATCCATGAAGGCGCCCATTAGCTTTTTGCACGTTTAGAAGGGGAAGCTACCAGCATCTGCTGGGTAATTGGCTCACTTGCCTCGATGATTACCGCAATGCTAAAAAATGGATAACTGCGTATCACCACAAGCTGCCCCACCTCAATCGTCGGCATCGCCAGCGAGGTCTCTTCTTTATTCCCTTCCACTAGCCCAAATTCCCCCTCTGAAAATTGGAAGCCATGAGCTGGTTTCACCAACGCATAACTGCCGCCCTGCTCTACCCGAGACACATAGCCGCGATTAAGCACCACCGCCTGCCCTCTGACGACATAGTTCACCGCATCCATCATTCCCGCGATGCTGAGATTATCAATGGCAGGGCCAGCATGAGGCTGAAAGTGATTGATTTGCTCGGGTGTTTGTATTGCCGAGAGAGGAATGGCGACATCACCCTGCTTAATTTCATGGATAAACCTTTCAATCACAAGGGTCGTCACGCCATCGGCTTGCGACTGACTGCGCGCTTTCGCCACCATTCTGACTTGCTGCATGCTGTATTCTGGCTGCGGCGCAGCAAAGCGCTGGCTAGCGCGGTAGATAGCCCACTCAGTCTCCTCACCTCGGTAATCAATATAGACATCATCTTCAGCGGTCACGTAGTTGAGCCCATCACTTGAGCCAATCACTTTCGGGAATTTTGCCAGCTCACTCTCTAGTACCAAGCCCTCTCTTTGAGTATAGCGAGCTTGGGTTAGGGCATTAATGGCAGCGATAGGGGCTTTGGTGGTCACTTGAATCGTCGGCGACAGTTTTTTCGTCGCTTTACGCACCAAGCGCGGTTGACCGTTAACCCACGTCAGCATCAGTTTGTCACCAGGATAAATAAGGTTAGGATCACCAATGTGTTTGTTTTGGTTCCAAAGCTCAGGCCAACGCCATGGAGAGTGCAAATACAGACTAGAAATGCCCCATAAGGTATCACCCTGCTTTACTTGATAAACAGCAGGGACAGTCTCTTTAATAGTGAGCGGATTATCAGCGAAAGAGGCAAAGCTCAGAGCGAGTGTGGTAACAACAATGTAAACCTTCAATACCAGCACATTTCCCCGCTTCATACACCGCAATCCTTCGCTTTGTTTCAAGGGATGCTGTCATTTAGGTTGGAAAATGTCTAGAATTGAACCAACGAAGTCCAAGCCTATTCGGCACAGTTCAACATTTTGAGTGTATATGTCTGTATTACAAGTATTAACTTTCCCGGATGATCGCCTAAGAACGGTAGCAAAGCCCGTTGAAGCGGTAACGCCGGAAACCCAAAAAATCGTCGATGACATGATTGAAACCATGTATGACGAAGAAGGTATCGGTCTGGCAGCAACCCAAGTTGACGTTCATCAGCGAATTGTTGTGATTGATATTTCAGATACTCGCGACGAGCCTATGGTACTGATCAACCCTGAAATCACGGAAAAACGTGGTGAAGACGGTATCGAAGAAGGTTGCCTTTCTGTTCCTGGCGCTCGCGCATTAGTCTCTCGCGCTGCAGAAGTAACTGTAAAAGCGCTAAACCGCGATGGTGAAGAGTTCACTTTCGATGCGGATGACCTGTTGGCTATCTGTGTTCAACATGAGCTTGACCACCTAGAGGGTAAACTGTTTGTTGATTACCTATCCCCTCTAAAGCGTAAGCGTATTAAAGAAAAGCTTGAGAAAATTAAGCGCTTTAACGCCAAGCAATAAGCCAACGAATAAGAATTTAAGTTAAGAGAGGTCAGTGTGAGCCAATCATTACGTATTGTGTTTGCCGGTACTCCAGACTTCGCCGCCCGTCACTTGGCGGCGTTATTGTCTTCGGAGCATGAGGTTATCGCGGTTTATACTCAGCCAGATCGCCCTGCAGGTCGTGGTAAAAAACTCACAGCAAGTCCTGTAAAGAACATCGCGCTTGAGCATGACATTCCGGTTTATCAACCGGTCAATTTCAAGTCTGACGAGGCAAAGCAAGAGTTAAAAGATCTCAACGCCGACATCATGGTTGTCGTAGCATACGGCCTGTTACTTCCACAAGCTGTGCTGGACACTCCAGAGCTGGGTTGCATCAACGTGCATGGCTCTATCCTGCCTCGTTGGCGTGGTGCAGCACCCATTCAGCGCTCTATCTGGGCGGGTGATGCCGAGACTGGCGTGACCATCATGCAGATGGATATCGGCCTTGATACCGGTGACATGCTAAAAATTGCCACATTGCCAATTGAAGCCACCGATACCAGCACCACCATGTATGACAAGCTTGCCGAATTAGGCCCAGAAGCTCTGGTTGATTGTCTTGGTGATATCGCCGCAGGCAAGGCAAAGCCTGTCAAACAGGACGATGAGCAAGCCAATTACGCCAGCAAGCTGAGCAAAGACGAAGCTAAGATCGATTGGTCACAAGACGCCGCGTTTATCGAGCGCTGTGTGCGTGCCTTTAACCCATGGCCGATGAGTTTCTTCTCTGTTGAAGAGAACAACATCAAGGTTTGGCAATCTCGCGTTGAAGCGAGTGCGACAGAGGCGCCTGCGGGGACTATCCTTAAGGCTGATAAAACAGGAATTTACGTTGCAACGGGTAACGGCACCTTGGTTCTAGAGCAAATCCAGATCCCAGGTAAAAAAGCGATGCCAGTGAGCGATGTACTCAATTCCAAAGCCAGCTGGTTTGAAGTCGGCAGTATCCTAGGTTAGTGATACACACCGCATACGATATTTAGGGCCAGTACTAACCAGTACAGGCCCTAGTTTGTTTTCATAGCAACAAATTTAGGTAACTAACATGAACGTTCGCGCTGTCGCGGCTAATATCCTTTTCCAAGTGGTTGATAAAGGCCAATCGCTCTCGAGTGCACTTCCATTGGGTCAGCAGCAGGTGAAACCTCGCGACCAAGCACTGCTTCAAGAAATCTGTTTTGGTGCACTTCGAATTCTGCCTCGCCTTGAATCTGTCGCATCCGAATTAATGGATAAGCCACTCAAGGGAAAACAGCGCGTATTTCATCATTTGATTTTGGTGGGTCTTTACCAAATCGGTCATATGCGCATTCCGGCTCACGCTGCCGTTGGCGAGACGGTGGAAGCGACCAAAACGCTGAAAGGCCCAAAACTGCGCGGCTTAATCAACGCTGTACTACGAAACTACCAACGCAATCAAGAAGAGTTAGATCAAAAGTCGGTCAGCCACAATGCGGGTAAATACGGTCACCCAAGCTGGCTACTGAAACTACTTCAGCAAAGCTACCCAGAACAGTGGCAAAGTATTGTTGAAGCCAACAACATGAAAGCGCCGATGTGGCTGCGTGTGAACCACCAACACCTACCTCGTGACGATTATCAAGCGCTTCTCAAAAATGAAGGCATAGATTCCACCCCTCACCCAGAAGCACAAGATGCCCTAAAATTGGCCGCTCCTTGTGACGTGACCAAGCTTCCGGGCTTTGAGAAAGGCTGGGTATCGGTTCAAGATGCCGCAGCGCAGCTGTCGATCAATTATTTGCAACCACAAGATGGTGAGCTGATCTTAGACTGTTGTGCAGCGCCAGGTGGTAAAACCGCCCACATTCTTGAGCGCACCAAAGGCAGCCAAGTGGTGGCTATTGATTGTGACGAGACGCGACTAAAGCGTGTCCACGACAACCTGAAACGCCTCAACCTACAGGCGAAAGTCGTGTGTGGTGATGCAAGAACGCCGCAAGAGTGGTGGCAAGGCGGGCAGTTTGACCGTATTTTGTTGGATGCACCGTGTTCTGCGACTGGCGTTATTCGTCGTCACCCTGATATCAAATGGCTACGACGCGCGGATGACATTGAGGCGCTTGCAGAGCTGCAACGCGAGATCTTTGATGCAATGTGGCAGCAGTTGAAAGTCGGCGGCACGCTAGTCTATGCGACATGCTCTATCACGCCGCAAGAAAATAAAGACCAAGTGATTGCGTTCTTGGCTCGCACAGAAAACGCTGAACTGATTGGCTCAGATAAAGAGAACCCTGGACGTCAGATTCTTCCGGGTGAGCATGATATGGATGGCTTCTATTACGCAGTGCTACAAAAGACGCAGTAATCGAGCATTGTGTAGGGAACTTAAAAATCAATAGCATGCTAACTTATTGATGGCTATGCTATTGACGTAACGAGTTTATAAAAAACAAAAGAGCGAAATGTTATGAAAATCATCATTCTTGGAGCTGGTCAAGTTGGTGGCACCCTAGCGGAGAACCTGGTGGGGGAAAACAACGATATCACTATCGTCGACCGCGACAGCGACCGTTTAAGAGAGCTGCAAGATAAGTATGATTTGCGTGTCGTCAATGGCTACGCTTGTCACCCAGATGTGCTAAGAGAAGCGGGCGCGCAAGATGCCGATATGTTGGTCGCCGTAACCAATATGGACGAAACCAACATGGCGGCTTGTCAGGTAGCATTTTCGCTATTCAACACCCCTAACCGTGTCGCGCGTATTCGCTCACGTGAATACTTGATTGAAAAAGAGAGCTTGTTTAACTCTGGTGCAATTCCAGTTGACCACCTGATTGCCCCTGAAGAGCTCGTCACAAGCTATATCGAACGACTGATCCAATATCCTGGCGCGCTGCAAGTTGTCAGTTTTGCCGATGAGCGAGTCAGCCTCGTCGCGGTAAAAGCTTACTACGGCGGCCCGCTAGTGGGTAATGCCCTATCGACTCTGCGTGAGCACATGCCGCACATTGACACCCGCGTAGCAGCGATTTTCCGTCAAGGACGACCTATCCGTCCACAAGGCACCACCATTATCGAAGCCGATGATGAAGTGTTCTTCGTTGCGGCAAGCAACCACATTCGCTCAGTAATGAGTGAACTGCAGCGCCTAGAGAAACCTTATCGCCGCATCATGATTGTGGGTGGGGGTAACATTGGTGCCAGTCTTGCCAAACGCCTAGAGCAAAACTACAGCGTTAAACTGATTGAGCGCAGCTATCAGCGTGCAGAGAAGCTCTCTGAAGAACTAGAAAACACTATTGTCTTCTGTGGTGATGCCGCTGACCAAGAGTTGCTTGCAGAGGAAAACATCGATCAAGTCGATGTATTTATTGCGCTCACCAACGAAGATGAAACCAACATCATGTCGGCGATGCTGGCGAAGAAAATGGGCGCAAAAAAGGTGATGGTACTTATCCAGCGCGGCGCTTATGTTGACCTGGTACAAGGCGGCACCATTGATGTAGCAATCTCACCGCAGCAAGCGACGATTTCAGCTCTACTTACTCACGTTCGTCGTGCAGATATCGTTAACGTGTCTTCACTGCGTCGCGGCGCTGCTGAGGCCATTGAAGCCGTTGCGCATGGTGATGAAACCACATCCAAAGTGGTTGGCAAAGCCATTGGCGAAATCAAACTACCACCAGGTACCACTATTGGCGCGATTGTGCGTGGTGAAGAAGTATTGATTGCCCACGACCGAACCATTATCGAGCAAGATGACCACGTGGTGATGTTCTTGGTTGATAAGAAATACGTGCCTGATGTTGAGGCATTATTCCAGCCGAGCGCGTTCTTCTTGTAAGGCAATTTTATGGTTAACGCCCGTCCGGTCTCGTTCGTTATAGGGTTGGTGCTCTCTAAGCTCGCCCTATTTATGTACGTGCCGACTCTAGTCGCCTTCTTTACTGGTACTGATGGCTTTCTGGACTTTGGTCTTGCTGTCATCATTACTCATATCGCGGCTTTCCTGTGCCTATCCATCGGCCGAACTAAACACTTTAAGCTGGGTGTTCGAGACATGTTCTTGATCACCAGTTTGGTGTGGACCATTGCCAGCGCGTTTGCGGCGCTGCCTTTTGTGTTCATCAACCACATTAGTTTTACCGACGCCTACTTTGAAACCATGTCAGGCATCACCACCACTGGCTCGACCGTGCTCAGTGGACTAGACAACATGGCACCAAGTATCTTGCTATGGCGCTCAATATTACAGTGGCTCGGCGGCATCGGCTTTATTGTGATGGCAGTCGCTGTCTTGCCAATGCTCAACGTCGGCGGGATGCGACTGTTCCAGACCGAGTCTTCTGACTGGTCTGATAAAAGCAGTCCGCGAGCGAAGACCGTCGCGAAAAATATCGTGGTGGTGTATTTAGTGCTAACCGGGCTGTGCTTACTCGGCTATCTTGCTACAGGCATGAATCTATTCGATGCCATTAACCACTCGTTTACCACGTTGTCCACTGGCGGCTACTCCACCTCTGATGGCTCAATGAACCACTTCTCAGAAGGGTCACATTGGGTGGGTACCGTATTTATGTTCTTAGGTGGTTTACCCTTCTTGTTATTTGTGGCCGCACTGTCGAAGCGCGACCCTAGAGTGTTGTTCAATGACGCTCAAGTGCGCGGCTTTGGTTATTTGTTCTTGATAGCCAGTACGGTTGTGGCTCTTTGGTTGTTTTTCGAGGACGGCTATGCCTTAGATGATGCCTTTCGCGTCTCTATGTTCAACATCGTCTCAGTGGTCACGACGACCGGATTTGGCTTGGAAGACTTCACCGCTTGGGGACCACTACCGTCAGTGGTGTTTGCGTTTATGATGATGGTGGGGGCATGTTCCGGTTCAACATCTGGTGGCATTAAAATCTTCCGCTTTCAGATTGCGGTGACCCTGCTGCACAAACAAATGATGAAGCTTATTCACCCTTCTGGTGTATTCGTACAACGTTACAACCAGCGACCAGTGAACGATGACATTGTTCGCTCAGTGGTGGCATTTGGCTTGATGTTCTTTGTCACTATTATCGCCCTTGCTGGGGCACTGAGCGCGATGGGTTTAGACCCTACCACCAGTATCTCTGGTGCGATTACCGCTGTTGCTAATGTGGGACCGGGAATGGGCTCAATCATTGGCCCTACAGGGAACTTCGCTCCGCTGCCCGATGCGGCAAAATGGTTACTGAGTTTAGGTATGTTAATGGGGCGCTTGGAAATCCTCACGCTGATCGTACTGTTCTTCCCTGCATTCTGGCGCCGCTAATTCGCGGCGTTATCTCAGTTACACCGGTGTCACGTACCAATATATGGCAAAAAAGTGACACGCAGCCCCCCCTAACACAAACAGATGCCAGATGGCGTGGTTGAAAGGTATGCGCTTGTTGGCGTAGAACACCACGCCCAGTGTGTAAATTGCCCCGCCGGCAGCTAGTAGAATTAGACCAGAAGGGTCAAGGTGTTTGGCAAGCTGGTAAATTACGATTAGCGATAACCACCCCATCACCAGATAAGTAATCAATGACGCGCGCTTGAAGCGATAGACAAAAAACAGCTTCATGATAATGCCAATTACAGCAAGCGCCCAAATAACCACCATCAATCCAATCGCAAGTGGCGTGCGTAAACTCACCAGCATAAATGGGGTATAGCTACCCGCGATCAGTAAGAAAATAGCGCAGTGATCAAAGGTCTTGAGCCAACGTTTACTGCTGGGGTGCGGAATAGAGTGATACAGGGTAGAGGCGAAGAACAAGGTGATCATGCTGCCGCCATACAGACTCATACTGATTATGGTCATCACATCGGCATCTGCGGCCAGTGAGCGCTGCAGCAGCAATACCAAACCTACGATCGACAGCAGGATACCAATGCCATGGGTAACACTGTTAGCCCACTCTTCACGTGCGCTGTAGTGGGAAGTGATCATCGACATACCCGCATACTCTGATTTTGGTGACAAAATCAGAGTATGCCACAGTCAGCGAACATGTGTTAGCTCAAAGTTAGGTTGTTTGCTCTAGGTAGTCCAGTACTTGCTTGCCCGCTTCTTCACCAGAAAGAGAACTTGGCAAAGTGAGCTCGCGTTTAAGCTGGCCAAGGCCAATCAAACTAGACAACATACCTTTGACCCCTTCTTTATTACGGTCAATCTCGAACCATAACTTAAGTTCATCCTCACTTCGATACGCAATGATCTCTAACTCTCGCCAGCGGCCGTGATAGGGACCTGTGGTCGGCACAAACTCAAACTCTTGAACAAAAGGCATCGCAAAGCCTTTCGCTGCTTCGCATTCCACTTGGCGTATGCGCAGCCCTTGATCTTCAAGCGCGACAAAAATGCCATCAATGAGAGGATCGGGGCGAACGGTCAGCATATCTTTGTCTTTCGGATCCGCTGCCATGGCAATATCGAGGCCGGTCTCTAGCCACACACGTGAATCACCGATTGTCACCGGAGTATTCCAGGGCACATCCAGTTCAACATCGAAGTCACGAGTTTCACCAGGTTCTATAGTAAAGGCATACGGCAGCGTCCAAGATTGCAATTCATAGGTTTTGGAAACTTTCTTTTTTGGCGCCCCGGGATGGTTACTGTTGTCGTTTTGGTTTTGCGCTACCTCGTCGATGTAACGGCAGCAGAGCTTGAGCTTGATGTTGTCTACTGTTTGCGCGGTTTTACCACCATAAACATGAATGGTCACTTTTGCGGTTTCTCCAGGATGCAGAAACTCTTGATACAGAACAGAGTCAACTTTGGCTGCCCCTATTCCAAAACTTGCTAAGGTTTTTTTGAAAAAAGACATACTTAGTTCCCTTTATAACCGAAGACACAGCTAGTGTTGTATCGTAAATCGCGAGAGAAAACAAACGTTACGCGCACAGAGTCAGTGAAGAAAAAATAACCACTTTTTTTATGAGATCTATCGAATATCCAGACGCTTACTGCTATTCTATGCGTGGTGTGCATGCACACCGTTATTCCTGATTACTTATTTGGAGTGGCATCAGTCAAAAAAGAGCGACATTGGGAGTCTATTCAGTGTTTCTCATAGGTGATCAGGCCATGTATTTGGCAACGGAATTGCCTGACTTGTTAGGTTACAACAATATGCGCCCAACACCCGTCAGGTTTTCGTACTCGGCTAACCGTAGTGCGTTAATGCGTCGTCGCAGTGGTTTTGTCGCTGCACCTGTCGCGAAAAAAGTCGCTCCTTCAATGACCCTAGTTGAGCAAGGTGTCCGAATGACATCAACGCCAACAAGCGTTGTTAAGGCAGCTTAATAAAAAGCGCAGTCTGTCTGTAATGCTTGTAAGTTAAGAAGCTAACACCTTTTAGAAGGCCTAGTCGCATAGCGACTGGGCCTTCTTTTTACCGCTCTTGGATAGCTCCTATCTCGCCTTTCTGGCAACGTAAAACTCTCAGCCATATCTAGGATATAGTTCATCACCTCCGGGATTCTTCCAGGTGCGACGGCAGGAAGGAGTTGTAACTGTCCTATTAAGAACAACGAAGCTTGTTTAAAGCCTATCTGGTAAGGCATTACCTTGTTTTGGTCGTAGGCCATTTGGCACATTAAGAACCGAAGTAAGTTATAGGCCAACAGCATCCCCCACAGTTCTTGTTCTATTAGTTCGGGCTTTTTGCTTCTTAGAGTCAGGTTGTTTTGAAGCATATATTGTTTCATCTCTCGATAACCCAACTCTATCTCCCATCGATGTCCATAAAGCTCTGAGATGTCTTTTCCTGGGTAGCGCAAGGGGTCAGTCATCGAGGTTAACAACCGTACCTCCTTACCCTTAATAGTCTTAGTTATCAATCGAGCTTCCAGTGTTTCTGGTGCATCGTGCCACTTTTTCCTAGCTTGAGGGGATAGCTTTAATTCGACCAACTCTTGCCCACGCCCTAACTTGCGAAGCGTTGTGTATTGAGCTCCTTTACGCATTGGAATAAGCCAATGCCTCTCTACCCCTGTTGTCTGCCAACGGTGCAATAGTCCTAGAGCGTAAAAACCTCTATCGAAGATGGTTAGGCTATGGTCGGGAGAGCGCTCAATGAGCTCCGTAGTTAAGTCCACTTCGCTCTTTGATGTAGAGTCGAACGATGCACTATTTAGAAGGTGACTTGTCAGCTCCATATGGCAGACCATTCGGACCTGAGGGTATTCGGACGAGCACTTTTGATTCCGAGTTCGACTGAAGCGCTCATCATTGTCTTTAGTATCAGGGGTTCGCCAGACTACACCGTCGACCGCATGAAGTGTTAAACCATGCCAGTCTGGGTGGGGCGTTTTGTCATTCCATAGTTTCTGCGTTTGAGTAAAGACGGATTTCATGACATCGGAGCCCAGCCTTTGTCTTGCCTGAATTACTGCACTCGGAGCAACAAATGGCTTCTTACCTGGGAGAAGAATATCCAGCTTCGAGACGACCTTCTCCATGGACAAATGGCGATACAGAGACATCCCAACAACACTCCAAACCATCATTTCCATTGGTAACCTTCGTCTGCGAATAGTCGTAATTCCTGTATCTTCCAAACACTGGGAAATGAGTTCTGGAGAAAGCAGATCAGATAAACCCGAAAGTTGCTCTGCAGAGAATTGATGAACTTGGTTAAGAGCCTGTCTTAAAAACATAAAAAAAATCCGAGTGCATTGAATACACTCGGATTTTGACACTTTGAATGGATCGTTCAACCGATCATTTAGTTGTTAACTGATCGGCATTACTCCTTAGGGAGCCGTTGTTTTATTAATGGCTTAGTTTAGCCGAGTCATCATCGAGCGCTGAAATTGCTTAGGCGTCTGTCCAAACTCGTTTTTGAACAAACGAATAAAGTGAGAGATATTGTCATAACCTGTTTCGTAGGCAACATCGGTGACGGACATCGAGGTTAAATAGCGCTTTGCCGCCTTTAAACGCAGTTGAGTTAAATACTGCTTCGGGTTTTGTTCCGTCATCAGCTTGAACTTCTGTGAGAAGCTCGACAGCGATAATCCCACTTCTTCTGCAACCTGAGACAGCGACAATTGCATGCCCTCTTGAGAGTTCATTAATCGTATCGCGCGCTTGATTGGATGTGATTGATTGCCATTGATAATGCTGTGGCAGGCGTTGTTACGAAGAAGCTCAAACACTAACTCTTGGCCTGTTAGGTCAATCAAAAAGTCCATTCCAGTTTCTTGTTCGCGAAGGATCTCTTGCATCCTCCCATGCAGCGCATTAACTCGCTTCTCAATCGGGTTGACGATAAAACCTTGTAAATCGAATGACTGTGAGGTGTCGAACTCCAAATAGTCGGACACTCGTTGCGCGACTTTCTCAATCAGTGGTTCAGTGAACTCATATACCAATGCCTTAGTGTATTCCGGCATCTTCATATGAATGTTGGAATTTGGTGGCAACAATACGAACTCATCGCTCTGATATTTAAACGCTTCTGACTGATTCACTTTTACAGATTTAGCCCCCTCAAGGATGGTGCAAAGGCGAGGGGCTTCGTATGAACGGTATTCGTCGTGAAAGTCTTTAGGGAGGTCGTAATAGAGCAAATTGATTTGACCTGCGCTCAGGGCATACTCTCGCTCTGCGATGCGACTAAAGTTGCTTAACGTGTGCATGAGTGGTGCTTTGCTCCTATTACGGTGTTGAATTCCATAATAGACAGGAGAAAATAGCACAACATTGATCTGTGTTAGTTAATCCCTCGCCATTTATAAAACAAAACTGCAGGCAAACGTTTTACCTGCAGTTTTGAGATATGACTCGAAATTAGCGCTCTAAATGGTCTTATAGAGCGGCGGCTAGAATGCCAATAATCTCGTCATGTGTTGCTTGTTTCGGGTTAGTGAAACCACATGCATCTTTCAGTGCGTTTGCAGCAAGTACGTCGAAGTCGTCGCGCTTAACACCAAGCTCTTCTAGACCTGCTGGAATGCTTACGTCTTTAGATAGCTGACGAATCGCGTCCAAACCCGCGTCTGCGGCTTGCTCATCACTCATACCCGTTGTATCAACACCCATTGCACGAGCAACGTCTGTTAGGCGCGCTGGGGCAACTTGAGCGTTGTATTGCTGAACATGTGGAAGCAGTACTGCGTTACAGACGCCGTGCGGCAGGTCGTAGAAGCCGCCCAATTGGTGTGCGATAGCATGAACATAGCCAAGAGACGCATTGTTAAACGCCATCCCCGCCATAAACTGTGCATACGCCATGTTGTCACGTGCTTCTAGGTTATCACCGTTTGCAACCGCTTCACGCAGGTTGGCCTGAATCATCTCAATGGCTTTTATCGCTGATGCGTCGGTAACCGGTGTTGCTGCGATAGAGACAAAAGCTTCGATAGCGTGGGTCAGCGCATCCATACCCGTTGCAGCCGTAAGTGAAGCTGGTTTTGCTAGCATTAGCTCAGGGTCGTTTACAGAAACAATTGGCGTGACGTTTTTGTCTACGATAGCCATCTTAATGTGACGAGCTTCATCAGTGATTATGCAGAAGCGAGTCATCTCTGATGCTGTACCAGCCGTCGTGTTAATAGCAATTAGAGGCAATTGAGGTTTTATAGATACGTCCACACCTTCGTAGTCTTTGATTTCGCCGCCGTTTGTTGCGAGTAGCGCAATACCCTTTGCACAGTCGTGCGGTGAACCGCCACCGAAAGAGATAACACAATCACAGCCGTGCTCTTTCAGTAGAGCAAGACCATCGTTTACGTTCTCGATAGTTGGGTTTGGCTTAGTTTCGTCATAAACCACAGCAGCAACTTGTGCTTCATCTAGTAGCGTTGTCAGCTTATTCACTGCACCCATTTTGTTTAGAACGCCGTCCGTCACAATTAGTGCCTTTTGAAAACCGTGGCTTTCAATCGTTTTTACTGCGTCAGCTAGGCAACCAGCACCCATTAGGTTCAAAGATGGAATATAGAATGCGTTAGACATGTTCTACCTCGTTTAACTTTCAAAAATTATCAATTTCAAACCTATGAGTAGGTCTTACTATATCTTCTGAACTCAGATTATCAGTGGTCGCAATGGGCAAACTAGCGCTGGTTTTATAGAAATAGTCGATTTTTTAAAAGTGACTGAGGATGTGAAGCTTGTCGACTCGTAAGGCTGCCAGGAAATAGAAAAAGACCTCGATGTGCGAGGTCTTTGAGTCATAGTGCGAGAGAATGTGCTCTAAAAAGGATGATCAACCATGATCCAGAAGTTGGTACTCTCTGGCGATTTTGCTAAATCCGCTCGAACAACCAAACCTGCCATCAAAGCCCGTACTGAGCCGCCGGCATCGTACTTTAGGTCGGTGAGGAGTTCATTGGCGGTATAGGCAGAGCCCACTCGACCGACTTCTACAAAGCCAACAAGCTGAATCCAGTCAACGCGTAAGAAATTGAGCCACGAAACTTCTTTAAGAGGGTTGTAAGCCAAGGTGTAGCGATACTCCGCCGCGCCGTATAACACGGCTTTATCATGGAAACGGTTGTTATCGTAGCCACGTAATCGAGTGAAGCCGCCTAACGTTGCGCCCTCATTGTATGGTGGATTACCGTTAACCACTCGATTTCCTTGCTGATCGGTATTTACTTCCCAAGTTGGAGAAAGACCGGTCCAGAAGTTGAGTGCGATGATACGCTGTGATGCCCAGTCTGACTTTCCGAGCGAAAAATACTTGCTCATATCGAGCTCGTGAAATGACCATTGCTGCTTAGACTCGAACCAGCCCCAGTCATGAGAAGTCGCTACGTATTGACGGCTACCGTATGACGGGTTTGGTGCAAAGTCTGTATTGTCATAGAGAAGACCAAACTCCATGGCATGAATAGTGCCATCAAGCGTGCTAGGGCTAAACTCGAAAGATTGATAGCGGTTAAACTGGCGAGTGACGAAGATGGTCGAGCCACTTTCCATCGGATTCCACTCTTTCCCGCCAGAGGGCTCAGAAACTAACAAGCCATTGCGTATTTTGTAGTCCACACGACCGTCATTTCGGGTTGCACCAATTGGCAGTACATATTCCATTTTGATATCAAACCAGTTGGATGCGCCGTCAGCTTGGAAAAATTGTTGGTTTGAAGAGCCGTTGCTTCCCGGAAGAGGCGATCCAGGTGGATAGGATTCGGGGCCAGTGGTGTATGCTCTTTGTTGAGGGTAATAGCCAAACATGCCATAGGCACTTAAAAATACTCGCTCCGTGCCGGGAATCATATAGTTCCAGACGCCGCCAGCGATGGCGTGGCTAGTATCACCACCAAACACGGTACCACCGATGGTCATTTGGTCTTGGTGAATGCCTTTAATCATTCCGCCGACACCCACGTTCAAGCCCATGGTTTCGGTGCTAAACAGGTAAGGTAAGACCATAGATTCACGGACTCCATCGGGAGTCTCTTGACGGTCAATTCGTGATTTTACGCTCGTTGGCACGGCTGCTTGCGCCAAAGTGGCATTGAGAGAGCATGTCAGCGCCGTAACGAGTCCTAATAGGCGACGATAAGTCATAGATGAGCGACTTCCTTGTAATTATGATTTTTATTTGCCGTTACATAGCCTAGCGTGATTTGTTGCGCGAGAGAATAAATAACCGAGACTTTGGTGGTTTTTTGTTGCTGGTTTTACAAATGTGGATTTTTTGGTGTGCATTTTTAGAAAACCCAAGCGCTAGGCTTAATGCCACTCGCTTAAGAACGAGTGGCATGTTTTTGTTTGTTAGGATATCTGGCAGGCTTTTTTAATACGACTCTAGGGTATGGTTTCCGGTTTCGTTTCTTTGGAAGTATAAGTCGCTTACCATTGTCCCTCAGGGCTTTTAGATTTTTCGGAATCGCCCCAGGACTCCGAGTATCGCTCGCCCAAATCATCTCATCCATTATTAAGAACAACGCATTAATAAAGCTGATCCGTAGTGGTTCAACTTGGTGTTGTTTGGCCATCTCAGCCATCTCTAACCTCACGATGTTATAT
>NZ_JAKJST010000003.1:0-6687 GCF_050337275.1 Vibrio wakamikoensis
AAAAAGTGCGTCGTAGTCCGGATTGGAGTCTGCAACTCGACTCCATGAAGTCGGAATCGCTAGTAATCGTGGATCAGAATGCCACGGTGAATACGTTCCCGGGCCTTGTACACACCGCCCGTCACACCATGGGAGTGGGCTGCAAAAGAAGTGGGTAGTTTAACCTTCGGGAGGACGCTCACCACTTTGTGGTTCATGACTGGGGTGAAGTCGTAACAAGGTAGCCCTAGGGGAACCTGGGGCTGGATCACCTCCTTATACGAATAGATTATTGCGATGAGTGTTCACACAGATTGATTAGGTTTATGAATTAAAGACGATGCTTGGGTCTGTAGCTCAGGTGGTTAGAGCGTTCGCCTGATAAGCGAGAGGTCGGTGGTTCAAGTCCACTCAGACCCACCAATCTTCCTCCCAGATGATTGGCGATAAGCATCAACACTGATGGGGCTATAGCTCAGCTGGGAGAGCGCCTGCCTTGCACGCAGGAGGTCTGCGGTTCGATCCCGCATAGCTCCACCATCTTTAAGTGTTTTCTCTTTGAGAATATTTAAAAATGGTTTCTTTCTTTAACTAGAAAGCAAATCTCGTTCTTTAACAATTTGGAAAGCTGACGAATAACATTTGATTAATGTTATTCATTTAAAAGTTCTCAAATCCTAGATGATTTAATCATTTAGGTACCAACACACATTCAAGTGTTCTTGGGAATAGCGAAAGCTATTCATATTTGAGTCCGGCAAAATCGAGTCTGCATCATGTATAAAAATTGCAGACAACTTTGGTTGTTTAACGACAATCTCGAGGTTTCTTTGAAACTCTTTGGGGTTGTATGGTTAAGTGACTAAGCGTACACGGTGGATGCCTTGGCAGTCAGAGGCGATGAAAGGCGTAATAACTTGCGATAAGCCCAGATTAGGTAGTAATAACCTTTGARTCTGGGATTCCTGAATGGGGAAACCCAACTGCATAAGCAGTTATCGCTGAGTGAATACATAGCTCAGCGAGGCGAACCGGGGGAACTGAAACATCTAAGTACCCCGAGGAAGAGAAATCAACCGAGATTCCGAAAGTAGCGGCGAGCGAAATTGGATTAGCCCTTAAGCTTTTAATGAGACAGACGAAGGCTCTGGAAAGTGCCGCAGTAAAGGGTGATAGCCCCGTAGTCGACATCTCATCATCAGTGAAATCGAGTAGGGCGGGACACGTGATATCCTGTCTGAATATGGGGGGACCATCCTCCAAGGCTAAATACTACTGACTGACCGATAGTGAACCAGTACCGTGAGGGAAAGGCGAAAAGAACCCCTGTGAGGGGAGTGAAATAGAACCTGAAACCGTGTACGTACAAGCAGTAGGAGCACCTTCGTGGTGTGACTGCGTACCTTTTGTATAATGGGTCAGCGACTTATATTCAGTGGCAAGGTTAACCGTTTAGGGGAGCCGTAGGGAAACCGAGTCTTAACTGGGCGTTCAGTCTCTGGATATAGACCCGAAACCAGGTGATCTAGCCATGGGCAGGTTGAAGGTTGAGTAACATCAACTGGAGGACCGAACCGACTAATGTTGAAAAATTAGCGGATGACTTGTGGCTAGGGGTGAAAGGCCAATCAAACCTGGAGATAGCTGGTTCTCCCCGAAATCTATTTAGGTAGAGCCTCGGACGAATACTACTGGGGGTAGAGCACTGTTAAGGCTAGGGGGTCATCCCGACTTACCAACCCTTTGCAAACTCCGAATACCAGTAAGTACTATCCGGGAGACACACGGCGGGTGCTAACGTCCGTCGTGGAGAGGGAAACAACCCAGACCGCCAGCTAAGGTCCCAAATTATAGCTAAGTGGGAAACGATGTGGGAAGGCTTAGACAGCTAGGATGTTGGCTTAGAAGCAGCCATCATTTAAAGAAAGCGTAATAGCTCACTAGTCGAGTCGGCCTGCGCGGAAGATGTAACGGGGCTAAGCTATAAACCGAAGCTGCGGCAATGACTTAGGTCATTGGGTAGGGGAGCGTTCTGTAAGCCGTTGAAGGTGGACTGTAAGGTCTGCTGGAGGTATCAGAAGTGCGAATGCTGACATGAGTAACGATAATGGGGGTGAAAAACCTCCACGCCGGAAGACCAAGGGTTCCTGTCCAACGTTAATCGGGGCAGGGTGAGTCGACCCCTAAGGCGAGGCCGAAAGGCGTAGTCGATGGGAAACGGGTTAATATTCCCGTACTTCTTACAATTGCGATGGGGGGACGGAGAAGGCTAGGTGGGCCTGGCGACGGTTGTCCAGGTTCAAGTGCGTAGGCTTGAGAGTTAGGTAAATCCGGCTCTCTTTAAGGCTGAGACACGATGTCGAGCTACTACGGTAGTGAAGTCATTGATGCCATGCTTCCAGGAAAAGCCTCTAAGCTTCAGATTGTAAGGAATCGTACCCCAAACCGACACAGGTGGTCGGGTAGAGAATACCAAGGCGCTTGAGAGAACTCGGGTGAAGGAACTAGGCAAAATGGTACCGTAACTTCGGGAGAAGGTACGCTCCTCRCGGTGAAGTCCCTTGCGGATGGAGCTATGGGGAGTCGCAGATACCAGGTGGCTGCAACTGTTTATTAAAAACACAGCACTGTGCAAAATCGTAAGATGACGTATACGGTGTGACGCCTGCCCGGTGCCGGAAGGTTAATTGATGGGGTTAGACTTAGGTCGAAGCTCTTGATCGAAGCCCCGGTAAACGGCGGCCGTAACTATAACGGTCCTAAGGTAGCGAAATTCCTTGTCGGGTAAGTTCCGACCTGCACGAATGGCGTAATGATGGCCACGCTGTCTCCACCCGAGACTCAGTGAAATTGAAATCGCTGTGAAGATGCAGTGTACCCGCGGCTAGACGGAAAGACCCCGTGAACCTTTACTACAGCTTGGCACTGAACATTGACCCTACATGTGTAGGATAGGTGGGAGGCTTTGAAACGAGTACGCCAGTATTCGTGGAGCCGTCCTTGAAATACCACCCTTGTAGTGTTGATGTTCTAACGTYGGCCCCTTATCGGGGCTGCGGACAGTGCCTGGTGGGTAGTTTGACTGGGGCGGTCTCCTCCCAAAGAGTAACGGAGGAGCACGAAGGTGGGCTAAACACGGTTGGACATCGTGTGGTTAGTGCAATGGCATAAGCCCGCTTGACTGCGAGAATGACAATTCGAGCAGGTGCGAAAGCAGGTCATAGTGATCCGGTGGTTCTGAATGGAAGGGCCATCGCTCAACGGATAAAAGGTACTCCGGGGATAACAGGCTGATACCGCCCAAGAGTTCATATCGACGGCGGTGTTTGGCACCTCGATGTCGGCTCATCACATCCTGGGGCTGAAGTCGGTCCCAAGGGTATGGCTGTTCGCCATTTAAAGTGGTACGCGAGCTGGGTTTAGAACGTCGTGAGACAGTTCGGTCCCTATCTGCCGTGGGCGTTGGAAGATTGAAGGGGGCTGCTCCTAGTACGAGAGGACCGGAGTGGACGAACCTCTGGTGTTCGGGTTGTCATGCCAATGGCATTGCCCGGTAGCTAAGTTCGGAATCGATAACCGCTGAAAGCATCTAAGCGGGAAGCGAGCCCTGAGATGAGTCTTCCCTGGCACTTTAAGTGTCCTAAAGGGTTGTTCGAGACTAGAACGTTGATAGGCAGGGTGTGTAAGCGTTGTGAGGCGTTGAGCTAACCTGTACTAATTGCCCGTGAGGCTTAACCATACAACACCCAAAGGGTTTTGATTGGACTCAAAGCAAGAACAAATTGAATGTGTAGAGAACGCATTAACAGCTTTCCGAATTTATTGTTTTCAGATTTCAGAAAATCTGAAGGCAAAACAGAATTTGCTTGGCGACCATAGCATTGTGGACCCACCTGATTTCCATGCCGAACTCAGAAGTGAAACGCAATAGCGCCGATGGTAGTGTGGGGYTTCCCCATGTGAGAGTAGGACATCGCCAGGCTCCTATTTATTTTCACTTTTTTGAAAAGTGAAGACAAAAGGTTCGCACTTGCTTATTTAATAAGCAAGTCACCATAGAGTTCTAAAGTTTCTTAGAATTTTATGTTGACTTTCAAAGTGAGAAGCGTATTATACGCACCTCGCTGACGCACTAAGGTGTTGAAAGCAAAGCTCTTTAACAATATAAACCTATCAATCTGTGTGGGCACTCGTTGATGATAATCAAATTAGATACCTCGGTATCAAATTAGGTTTTCAATGAACTGAGTGACCAATCAAGTCGAAAGACTTGGCACAGTCAATTCATTATCGTTCTGTTGGAACGATAATAGCTTTAAAATTACTTCTTACTCTTGAGTAAGGATGAGTTTTGAAGTCAGTATTCATTGAGCCGACAAAATCTTAAATTGAAGAGTTTGATCATGGCTCAGATTGAACGCTGGCGGCAGGCCTAACACATGCAAGTCGAGCGGAAACGAGTTAACTGAACCTTCGGGTGACGTTAACGGCGTCGAGCGGCGGACGGGTGAGTAATGCCTGGGAATATGCCTTGATGTGGGGGATAACCATTGGAAACGATGGCTAATACCGCATAACGCCTTCGGGCCAAAGAGGGGGATCTTCGGACCTCTCGCGTCAAGATTAGCCCAGGTGGGATTAGCTAGTTGGTGAGGTAATGGCTCACCAAGGCGACGATCCCTAGCTGGTCTGAGAGGATGATCAGCCACACTGGAACTGAGACACGGTCCAGACTCCTACGGGAGGCAGCAGTGGGGAATATTGCACAATGGGCGCAAGCCTGATGCAGCCATGCCGCGTGTGTGAAGAAGGCCTTCGGGTTGTAAAGCACTTTCAGTCGTGAGGAAGGTGGTGTAGTTAATAGCTGCATYATTTGACGTTAGCGACAGAAGAAGCACCGGCTAACTCCGTGCCAGCAGCCGCGGTAATACGGAGGGTGCGAGCGTTAATCGGAATTACTGGGCGTAAAGCGCATGCAGGTGGTTCGTTAAGTCAGATGTGAAAGCCCGGGGCTCAACCTCGGAACTGCATTTGAAACTGGCGGACTAGAGTACTGTAGAGGGGGGTAGAATTTCAGGTGTAGCGGTGAAATGCGTAGAGATCTGAAGGAATACCGGTGGCGAAGGCGGCCCCCTGGACAGATACTGACACTCAGATGCGAAAGCGTGGGGAGCAAACAGGATTAGATACCCTGGTAGTCCACGCCGTAAACGATGTCTACTTGGAGGTTGTGGCCTTGAGCCGTGGCTTTCGGAGCTAACGCGTTAAGTAGACCGCCTGGGGAGTACGGTCGCAAGATTAAAACTCAAATGAATTGACGGGGGCCCGCACAAGCGGTGGAGCATGTGGTTTAATTCGATGCAACGCGAAGAACCTTACCTACTCTTGACATCCAGAGAACTTAGCAGAGATGCTTTGGTGCCTTCGGGAACTCTGAGACAGGTGCTGCATGGCTGTCGTCAGCTCGTGTTGTGAAATGTTGGGTTAAGTCCCGCAACGAGCGCAACCCTTATCCTTGTTTGCCAGCGAGTAATGTCGGGAACTCCAGGGAGACTGCCGGTGATAAACCGGAGGAAGGTGGGGACGACGTCAAGTCATCATGGCCCTTACGAGTAGGGCTACACACGTGCTACAATGGCGCATACAGAGGGCGGCCAACTTGCGAAAGTGAGCGAATCCCAAAAAGTGCGTCGTAGTCCGGATTGGAGTCTGCAACTCGACTCCATGAAGTCGGAATCGCTAGTAATCGTGGATCAGAATGCCACGGTGAATACGTTCCCGGGCCTTGTACACACCGCCCGTCACACCATGGGAGTGGGCTGCAAAAGAAGTGGGTAGTTTAACCTTCGGGAGGACGCTCACCACTTTGTGGTTCATGACTGGGGTGAAGTCGTAACAAGGTAGCCCTAGGGGAACCTGGGGCTGGATCACCTCCTTATACGAATAGATTATTGCGATGAGTGTTCACACAGATTGATTAGGTTAGAAAGTTAAGACAAAGGAAACCGTTCCCAGAGAGGCCTAGAACACAGCTGGGAGAGCGCTTCGCCGGCAACGAAGAGAACAGCGGTTCGACCCCCCAAAGCGACACCATCTTTAAGCGTTTTCTCTCGAGAATACTTAAAAATGGTTACTTCATTACGAAGTGATTAGCTCTTTAACAATTTGGAAAGCTGACGAATAACATTTGATTAATGTTATTCATTTAAAAGTTCTCAAATCCTATGTCTTCCTCTTTTATTAGAGAAAAGATGTAGGTACCAACACACATTCAAGTGTTCTTGGAAGTGACGAAAGTCCACTTTTTGCCTCTGCTTTTTCTTAAAAAGCGGAAACAAAGAGTTATTTGAGTCCGGCAAAATCGAGTCTGCACATGTATAAAAATGCAGACAACTTTGGTTGTTTAACAACAATCTCGAGGTTTCTTTGAAACTCTTTGGGGTTGTATGGTTAAGTGACTAAGCGTACACGGTGGATGCCTTGGCAGTCAGAGGCGATGAAAGGCGTAATAACTTGCGATAAGCCCAGATTAGGTAGTAATAACCTTTGAGTCTGAGATTCCTGAATGGGGAAACCCAACTGCATAAGCAGTTATCGCTGAGTGAATACATAGCTCAGCGAGGCGAACCGGGGGAACTGAAACATCTAAGTACCCCGAGGAAGAGAAATCAACCGAGATTCCGAAAGTAGCGGCGAGCGAAATTGGAT
>NZ_JAKJST010000004.1:0-2979 GCF_050337275.1 Vibrio wakamikoensis
GAACCGTCTTCTTGGATGGTGTAGCCTACATCTTCCACGACTGCTGCGTCATTCACTGGATTCACAGTAAGGTCAGCATTAGCCACGATGGTGTCAGTGCCATCTGAGATGTCGAAGCTTAGGTCAATGTCGCCATTGAAGTCCGCATCTGGAGTGATGGTGAAAGAGCCATCTTCGTTGGCGGTAACGGTAACGTTATCACCGGCGCATAAGTTAGCAGCAGTTAAATCATCACCGTCTACATCGGACGCTTGAGACAATAGTTGGTCTTGAGTCAGAGTGATAGAACCGTCTTCATCAACGGAATAAGCCAAGTCACCAGAAACAGGCGCGTCGTTCACGGCAATAACGTCAATACCCGCCGTAGTATCAGCAGTTGCACCATCTTCATCTACAACAACGACATCAAGACAGACATTACCGTTGAAGTTTTCATTTGGTGCGAAGCTGTAAGTGCCATCACCGTTGTCAGTAAAGATACCGTCTGTGCCTGAATAAGACACGTCATCAACGGCGACTTCACCTTCTACATCTGAACTGTTAGCAAGTAGCTGTTCATCAGAGATGGTGATGATGCCATCTTCATCGACCGAGTAAGTCGTTGAACCAGCCACTGGAATGTCGTTGACAGACTCTACAGTCACATCAATGTTAGCTTCTGTCGTAGTCGTACCATCGCTCACTGAGAAGCTTAAGTCGACATCACCATTGAAGTTCTCATTTGGTGCGAAGGTATAGGTACCGTCACCGTTGTCAGTGAACACACCTTCTGTACCTGAGTAGCTCACGTCGGCAACAGATAGGTCATCCCCGTCAATATCTGACGCACCAGCGAGAAGCTGCTCATCAGTAAACGTCAACGAACCATCTTCTTGGATGGTGTAACCCACATCCTCCACAACCGCTGCATCATTCACTGGATTCACAGTGAGGTCTGCATTGGCTACGATGGTGTCGGTGCCATCTGAGATGTCGAAACTTAGGTCAATGTCACCATTGAAGTCCGCATCCGGAGTGATGGTGAATGAACCATCTTCATTCGCCGTTACAGTAGCATTATCACCTGCTGACAAGTTAGCCGCAGTTAGATCATCACCGTCTACATCGGACGCTTGAGACAATAGTTGGTCTTGAGTCAGGGTAATAGAACCGTCTTCATCAACTGAGTAAGCCAAGTCACCAGAAACTGGCGCGTCGTTGACGGCAATGACGTCAATACCCGCAGTGGTATCAGCTGTTGCACCATCTTCATCTACCACGGTGACATCAAGAGAGACGTTACCGTTAAAGTTTTCATTTGGTGCAAAGCTGTAAGTGCCATCACCGTTGTCAGTAAAGATACCGTCTGTGCCTGAGTAAGACACATCATCAACCGCTACTTCACCTTCAACATCACTTGAGTTGGCAAGTAGTTGATCGTCAGAGATAGTGATGATGCCATCTTCATCGACTGAGTATGTAGTAGAGCCCGCAACAGGAATGTCGTTGACAGACTCAACGGTCACATCAATGTTGGCTTCAGTGGTCGTTGTACCGTCGCTCACTGAGAAGCTTAGGTCGACTTCACCATTGAAGTTCTCGTTTGGTGCGAAGGTATAGGTGCCGTCACCATTGTCGGTGAACACACCTTCCGTGCCTGAG
This sequence comes from Vibrio wakamikoensis, assembly GCF_050337275.1. Taxonomy (NCBI): domain Bacteria; kingdom Pseudomonadati; phylum Pseudomonadota; class Gammaproteobacteria; order Vibrionales; family Vibrionaceae; genus Vibrio; species Vibrio wakamikoensis. Next base: position 1,642 of record NZ_JAKJST010000004.1, read on the forward strand.
TAACTAACATCAGCAACAGACAAGTCATCACCATCAATATCTGACGCACCCGCAAGAAGCTGTTCATCAGTAAACGTCAACGAGCCATCTTCTTGGATGGTATAACCCACATCTTCCACAACCGCTGCATCATTCACTGGATTCACAGTGAGATCAGCATTGGCGACGATGGTGTCGGTACCATCAGAGATGTCAAAACTTAGGTCAATGTCACCATTGAAGTCCGCATCCGGTGTGATGGTGAATGAACCATCTTCATTGGCCGTCACAGTCGCATTGTCACCTGCTGACAAGTTAGCCGCAGTCAGATCATCACCATCGACATCAGACGCTTGAGACAACAATTGCTCTTGAGTCAGGGTGATCGAACCATCTTCATCGACTGAATAAGCCAAGTCACCAGAAACTGGCGCATCGTTGACGGCAATAACGTCAATACCCGCAGTTGTATCTGCCGTAGCGCCGTCTTCATCAGAAACAGCTACGTCGAGAGACACATTGCCGTTGAAGTTTTCGTTTGGTGCGAAGCTGTAAGTACCATCACCGTTGTCAGTGAAGATACCGTCCGTACCTGAGTAAGAGACATCATCAACACTCACCTCGCCTTCAACATCATTTGAGTTGGCAAGCAATTGGTCTTCAGAGATGGTAATGATGCCATCTTCGTCAACTGAGTATGTGGTTGAACCCGCAACAGGAATATCATTAACAGACTCAACCGTCACATCAATGATGGCTTCCGTGGTGGTCGTGCCATCGCTCACTGAGAAGCTTAAATCGACGTCACCATTGAAGTTTTCGTTTGGTGCGAAGGTATACGTGCCATCACCGTTATCCGTGAAGACGCCTTCGGTACCAGAGTAGCTAACATCGGCAACAGACAAGTTATCCCCATCAATGTCAGATGCACCTGCGAGAAGCTGCTCATCCGTAAAGGTCAACGAGCCATCTTCTTGGATGGTGTAACCCACATCTTCCACGACTGCGGCATCATTCACTGGGTTCACAGTGAGGTCGGCGTTAGCCACGATGGTGTCGGCGCCATCTGAGATGTCGAAGCTTAGAGCAATATCGCCATTGAAGTCTGCGTCTGGGGTAATGGTGAAAGAGCCGTCTTCGTTGGCGGTTACAGTCGCATTGTCACCCGCACTTAAGTTGGCGGCTGTTAGGTCATCACCTTCTACGTCTGATGCTTGTGATAGAAGCTGCTCTTGTGACAATGTCACACTTCCATCTTCATCAACACTGTATGCTAGGTCGCCGGATACCGGAGCATCGTTGATAGGAAGTACATCAACGTTAATGACGGTATCAACCGTCGCACCATCTTCATCTTGA
>NZ_JAKJST010000005.1:0-17583 GCF_050337275.1 Vibrio wakamikoensis
AACTTGATACGACCAGTCGCCATCTTCGGTGATGGTTAAGGTGCCAAGCGGAAGCTGACCGTTGTCGTTCGCGACACTAGTGACTGTAGTGCTGAATTTATTCTCGCCAGCATCGTTATCCGTAATAGTGAGCGATAGATTGTCGCCAGCAATAAGAAGACCAGCATCCACATCGGTGTCTTCTTTCACTGTGTCCGTCGTTGGACCGGTGATGAAGGTTTCATCTTCGGTGCCGTTAATGGTGACGGCAATCGTGTGTTCGGTGCCATCAGCAGACGTGACGGTGAACTCTTCTATGACTTTGTCGCCATCATCCAACGCCTGAACGGCTGAGAGTGTGTTATCCAGCGTGTAAGTCCAAGTGCCGTCGGCCGTGATAGTGAGCGAACCTAGCGTGGTGCCCACTGGCGTTGCGGTACCGGCATCAAAGACGTTCTCACCGGCATCTTCATCGGTAATCACTAGCTTATCTGTGGCCACTAAGGTATCGCTAGGAGCTACAACGGCATCTTCGGTGACATCTCCCGATTCTCCGCTGACGATCGACGGTGCGCCATCGACACCCGTAATCGTCACTACTATGGTTTGACTCACGGAACCATCAATGGAAGTCACTTGGAACACTTCATCGCGAGTAATACCATCACCCAGCTCTTGCACGCCAGTGAGGGAGTTATCGACGGTGTAGATCCAGTTACCATTGGCATCAATAGTGAGATTGCCTAGAGGCGAATGACCATCACCATTATTGAGCTTAGTGACGGTGGTGTTGAATAGAGCTTCACCCGCATCAAGGTCGGCAATACTCAGGCTGCCTGAATCGGTGAGGATACCGGCGGTATCTTCAGTCACTGCGCCTGGCTGGTAGTTACTGATGATGGTCGGATCTTCGGTGCCATTGACCGTGACATCGATTTGATGTTCAGTGCCATCGGCGGATGTCACTGTGAACGACTCCGTTAGACTGGTACCCACATCAAGGGCTTGAATTTGCGGTAGCGAGTTATCGACTTTATAAGTCCAAACGCCAGCTGCATCTATGGTCAAGGTGCCAAGCGTTGTGCCGACCGGCGTTGCCGTACCAGCATTAAACACTTCTTCGCCCGTATCATCATCGGAAATCACAAGGGTATTAGTCGCGACGATGTTGCCGTCGCCATCCACCAAGACGTCTTCTTGAGCGATAACAGAATCGCCCGAGGTGATAGTCGGCACATCGTTAACACCATTGATGGTAATGACGATATTTTGCGGGGTACCGTCTTCGCTCAATACTTGGAATGTCTCGGTGAGTGAGTCACCCTCGCCTAATCCTTGAACCGTTGGATTGGTATTATCAACTTCGTAGTTCCACGCACCCGTTTCGGTGATGGTGAGCGTACCCAGAACGCTTCCTACTGGCGTCACGACCGTTTGGAACTTGGCTTCGCCAGTGTCCGCATCAGAAATCGTCAACTGACCATTGTCTTTGAGAAGGTCTCCCGTTTGTACTTCAAAGTCTTCGGTAACGCTGCCCACAGCATTGCCGCCAATAAGAGGCAAGTCGTTGGTACCTTGAATCGTGACTTCAATGGTTTCGGTTTTTGAACCATCGATAGAGGTAACAGTGAATCGCTCGACGCGCGTATCGCCGTCACCGAGGGACTGGAGCTCTTGCAGTGCATTGGAAACTTGATACGACCAGTCACCATCTTCAGTAATGGTTAAGATGCCAAGCGGAAGCTGACCATTGTCGTTAACGACACTAGTGACGGTAGTACTGAATTTATTCTCGCCAGCATCATTATCCGTAATAGTGAGCGACAGATTATCGCCAGCAATAAGAAGACCAGCATCCACATCAGTGTCCTCTTTCACCGTATCCGCCGTTGGACCGGTGATGAAGGTTTCATCTTCGGTACCGTTGACGGTGACAGCGATGGTGTGCGCAGTGCCGTCGGCAGAGGTTACGATAAATTCTTCAACCAACTGATCGCCAACATCCAGAGCTTGCACCGCCGCTAATGAATTATCTACTGAGTACGTCCAAGTACCATCTGCCGCGATAGTTAGTGAGCCTAGTGTTGAACCTACTGGTTCTGCGTTCCCAGGGTTAAACGTCTCCTCATCGGCATCTTTATCACTAATCACCAATGTATCGGTTGCCACTAGGTAACCAAGAGCATCAGTGCCTGAGTCTTCGGTCAGTGCAGAGGAGGAACCATTGATAATCTGCGGTAAGTCATTGGTTCCGACAACAGTAATCGTCAATGCCTCGCTGTTGATTGCGCCAAACTCATCTCGGATGGTAACTGGGTAGGTAATGTCTACGGAGTCTCCCGCATTTAGAGCTTGAGTTGCGGCTGAGTCATTATCAATCTCAAACGTCCATTCACCATTTGGCTTCATCACCAACTGGCCGTACTCACTGCCACCATCTTCTACAAAGAAGGTGAAGGTTGTGTCGTCATCAACATCCTCTCCGACGAGAGTTCCGGACGCAAAAGACGTACCTTCTGTGTTGTCTCCAGACTCAATAACGGTGCCGTCTAAGTCGCTCGATGAAGATATTGTAGGTTGATCATTGGCACCAAAGATTTCAATGGTAACGGGCTGCATGACAAACGCCCCCGCTTCATCAGCTACTTTGATATTGAATACAACTTCACCCGTCTCACCTTCTTTTAAAGACTGAGTAATCGCTGCGTTATTGTCTAAGGTAAAGCGCCACTCACCGGTCAACGCGTTTATGGTAAATTCGCCATAGTCACTCTTGTCCGTAGTGGTAAAGCTAAGCGTTCCATCATTGTCCACCGCTCGTATGATGCCAAAATCAGACACCTTACCTGGAAACAGTGTGCCATCGTCACGATGACCCGCCTCATTCACAGCGCCGCTGGTGCCCCTTCCATCCTTTATTTCCGGAGTATCATTCGTACCGATTACCGTAATCGTAACAACCTGCTCGCTACGAGCGCCAAATTCATCGGTAACAGAAACCGTGTAGTTCAGGGTTTCCGTTTCACCTTCACTTAACGCCTGAGTCACCGAAGCTTCATTGTCGAGTTCAAACTGCCATTGACCATTTTCATCCACTGAGAAAGAGCCAAAGTCATTTTGTTCAGACTCAATTTCAAATGTGAGAATCGCATCCGCATCAACATCGGTTACTGACAAAGCACCTGAGGCTAGGTTGTCGCTGCCAATACCATCTCCCTGCTCAGTCACAGTCCCAGCTGCATCGCCACCCGCATCAAATGTCGGTAAATCGTTAGTGCCATTAATGGTAAGCGTTAGTGTTTCTGTAGTGACCGCGCCTTTATCATCGGTAACGGTTACCTCAAATGTGGTGTTTATTGAGTCGCCTTCTTTTAAGCTTTGCGTCGCAGAAGAGCTGTTATCTAAAGTAAATACCCAGTCGCCTGTTTCGGGATCGACTCTAAGCTGACCGTATTCATTGGTATCGTTTTCTACGCCATAAGTCAGCACCGCATCCGTATCATTATCAGAGGCACTAATGCTACCGGAAGCCGTATTCACACCTTCTACAACTTGGCCATCGTCAAGATTACCACTCTCAACTAAGGTACCTTGCCCTACTTCGTCAATAACCGGTATGTCATTGATTGGATTGATTTCTAGTAACACACCACCCTTTTGCACGGAGTCCGGCTGACCCTGCCCATCATCAACACTATAAGTAAACTGGCCTGCATCTTCACCAAACGTGTACTCTTGGGGCGCATCAAACTGTAGATTCTCAAACTCCTCTTGAGTCAGGGTTTGCCCAAGACTAATCGGCGTGCCATCTGCGAGCGTCACTTGCCCCAGCTTAGGAAGCTCTGTGACTGTCACGGTTAGTGCATCACCATCGGTATCCGTTGGAAAGGTCAACCCTAAGTCACTGTCTTGTGACTCTTCATCATAGTTTCGAGCTTCAAATAGAGTGACGGGCGCACTGTTCGTTGCGATATCTAACAGTGCATTGGTTTGTGTTTCTGTCAGGTCTTGTCTATCGAGACCAAGGGTTTCAAAAAACGTAGCGGCTAAGACTTGTGGATTAATTGCTTCGACGGTAGCGGCATCGGTGATACTGGAGCTTAATGAGCCACCTGCTGCTGTGGCTTGGTCTTCATTTTGAGTAGGATCAGCACCGGCCTCAATTTGAGCGATAATCGCATCGGCATCGAGATCGTTGGTTGAAATGTTTGAGGTATCCTCATCCGAACTTTGGGAGCCAGTCTGAGCAAATAATGTTTCACGCAGTTCAACATCAGGAACTAGGTTATCAGGCGACAGTTCTATGTCACCCGGTCTCATTTCAGCACCTTCTGGCAGCAAGACAATTTTGCCATTTGAATCAAGAACTAACGTTCCTGACAAATCGACTAGACCCAATAACGCAGCAATACTCATGGCGAACTCCTTGAACAACCGTCGCAACACACTCAGTCAACCGTCCACATTCACTGAAGCAACTTATTGTTTATTAGATAGTTTTATATATGTTCAGTGTAGGACTGTAAAAGCAGATTTCTAGTTTACTTTACTAAGTAATTACCAATAAAAATCAGGCTTTTAAACCCTTAGAGATTAGAAAATGTGCAAATTCTCAAAAAAGACATGAACTGTATCTCCAATGAGAAGGTTCATTGAAGATACCGTGGGATGCAACGGATACTTGGTAATGGTTTGTCGAGATGAGTCTACAGCGTGTCAAGAAGATCCGGATTCACGCCAAACCCAGTTTTATGCTCTTCTATCACGACTTCACTTCTGGTTTGTATAACACCCGGCAAAGTGCCCAGTTTGGTAGACATGAAAGATTGATAAGACTTCATATCTTTGGTTCTCACCTTAATCATGGTATCGAAATCTCCAGAGAGTGAGTAACACTCTTCGATTTCAGGCATCAACTCGACAGCCTTGGCAAATTTTTCAAAGATAGAGAAACTCGTCTGATCAAGACGGATATGAATAAACACTTGAACATCCAACCCCAGTTTCTCTGGGTTGAGTTCAGCGTGATAACCCACAATGAAACCTTCTTTTTCCAAACGTTTCACGCGATCTGAGCAAGGGGAGGTCGTCAAATTGACCAGCTTAGCCAACTCAACTATTGGCATACGACCTTTGCGGCTAAGTATGCGCAGTATTTCTAAATCGATTTTATCTAAAGCAAGCGAAGCCATTGATTTAACTCAAGTGAACGGGATACTCCACGATTGTAAATCAAAGGTTATGCATGTAAAAAGATGTGAGATCACAAAGTTGTGACAAATGCCATCAATCGATATCAGTTTACAGTGTTAATTTATGCGAGATTCGTTTGACCGCTAAGTACAGTCTTCACTGTTTGTTGATTCTGCTTATTGCATACACGGCAATAAAGCTGGCGCTCTAGTTTGTAGTAGCCGCTGCCGTTAACCAGTTGAGACATCAACATTTGGAAGTTTTGAACGATAGATGAGTTATCGTTGTGGCTGCGTCGCATCACTGCTTTGTGTGCCGTATCCTTTTTGCACGCGGTGCAGTAGTTAGTTGGCATTTCAAGTCTCTCCATCTGTTCTGAATGATTCGTGACCATATTGTGTTTAATCTTGGTCGTTTGGCAAAACGATCATGCCAAAAAATGTGGTTGGTATTCCAAAATAACGTCATTATTTTGCGAAAATTTGATCAAGATTTCGAAATTAACTTACAAATCGCTCGTTAAAGCCGATGAATACCGAACTCGTCCGCAAAAATCACAAAATTGCGGCGAAATTCCGAGAAGCGGGTTCAATTTTGCACTCGTAATAACGCAAAAAGCCTGCAATAAATGCAGGCCTTTGATCATATTTACTACGATTTCAGTTATTTCGTCGGTTTTACCTTAAAGAAAATAGCAAACAGCACGGGTACTACGATTAAGGTCAGCACAGTTGCAAACCCTAGACCCGCCATAATGGTGATCGCCATTGAACCAAAGAAGGCATCAAACACCAGCGGTATCATCCCCAAGATAGTAGTAAGTGCCGCCATACTGACAGGACGAACACGGCTTACCGCACTTTCAACTAACGCATCATAAGGGTCTTTACCGCTATCAAGTTCCAAGTTGATTTGATCCATAAGTACAATACCGTTTTTGAGGATCATGCCACTAAGGCTAAGTAGACCAAGCAATGCGGTAAAGCTGAACGGCATGTTAGACACCAACAAACCAAACGCGACGCCAATGATTGAAAGCGGTACCGTGAGCCAAATCACCAACGGCTTCTTAAACGAGTTGAAAAGCAGCATAGTGATGATGAACATCAACAGATAGCCCATCGGAAGAGACTTAAACATCGCCTCTTGCGCGTCTTTCGATGACTCGTATTCGCCACCCCATTCGATCGTGTAGCCAGCAGGTAGAGGCAGTGATTCTACCTGTGGCTTAACACGAGCGAATAAACTTACCGCCGTCTCGTCGCCCAACACATCATGGTCAGCGAGAACGGTTAGCGTACGTTTTCTGTCACGGCGTTGAATAATCGGTTCTTGCCATTCCAACGTGACGTTATCAATCACCTGCTCCACGGGCACATACGTTTGCAGCATTGGGCTCCAAATGGAGATGTTCTGTAGTGACGCGTAATCAACTCGCTCTGCTTCCGTTAATCTGGTCACGATTGGTAGCATTTGCGTACCATCGCGGAACACACCAATCGTGTTTCCACCGAACGCCAATTGCAGGGTGCTTGATAGATCTTCTTTTGAGATACCCAAGCGGCGCGCCTTTGACTCGTTGAACTGAGGTACCAACTGCTTAGTACGCTCACGCCAGTCATGACGAACGTTTCTCGAACCAGGATCGGCAAGTAGTACATCTTCAACTTGCACCGCGATATCACGCAGTACCTGCGGATCTGGGCCCATAATACGTGCTTCAATCTTAGACGCTGGCGACGGTCCAAATTCCATCAATCGTAGCTGGAACGTAGGTGCCGCAAATTGAGAAGACAACTCCGCATCTAGCTTATTGAGCAATTCAAACATGTTATCGCGGCTAGTTGTGCGCACTTGTAACTGCGCAAAGCCTTCATAGCTCTTCTCAGGCTGATAAGTCAGCATGAAGCGTTGCAGGCCTTGTCCAACGGTCGAAGACACAAACTCGACCTTGTCCTGCTCTTGGATATACGCTTCTACCTGCTCCGTTTGCTTGAGCGTTTGGCGAATATCAGTGCCTTCCGGCATCCACATATCGACAAAGAACATTGGCGTATTTGACGGTGGGAAAAACGACTGTTTTACCAGACCAAACGCCATGACTGCGGAGACAAGCAGCGCAATCATACCTGCAACCGTAAGCCAACGTAGTTTCAATGCCAACTCCAACGACCAACGGAACACGGTAAACAGCACGCCTTTGTATGGATCTGCATCAGCGGCTTGGTCATTCTTATCCGATTCTTTCAGCAAGATATCGGCTAGGAACGGCGTTAGAGTTAGTGCCGTGATCCAGCTTAGGAACAACGAATAACACAGTACCCAAAACAATGACCCCATAAACTCGCCCGTCGCGTCTTGTGACAAGCCAATTGGCGCAAACGCTGTGATAGCAATCACCGTTGCACCAAGCAGCGGCCACTGAGTTTGCTTTGCAATACTCATCGCAGCTTGCTTCTTAGTTTGACCTTGCTTAAGCCCGACCAGAATGCCTTCGACGATCACAATGGCATTGTCCACCAGCATACCAAGCGCGATAATCAGTGCGCCTAGCGAGATACGGTGCAGCTCGATATTGTTGATACTCATCATAATGAAAGTACCAAACACCGTAAGCAGCAGAACCGCACCAATAATGATGCCGCTGCGCATACCCATGGTGAACAGCAACACCACAATCACGATACCCACAGCTTGAGCAAGACTGACAACAAAGTCTTGTACCGACTTATCCACTTCCGCCGATTGGTTATAGAAGTAGTCGAGATTAATGCCCGCAGGCTTAATGTTTTCCAGCGCTTGTAGCTGTGCATCTAACGCTTTACCCACTTCAACTACGTTAACGCCCGCGCCAAATGAGATAGCTAGATTGATAGCAGGCTTGCCGTTAAAGGTAATCACGTTCGATGGCTTTTCTTGAATACCTTTGGAAATCTCAGCCACATCTTTTAAGCGAATCAGGTTGCCCGTATCGCGGCCGTGGATAATCAGATTTTCCAGCGACTCCACTGAGTCCAGATTACCGTTTGGACGAATCGCCAAGCTCTCGCCGTTGATCATGATTTCACCGGCAGACTGGACGCTATTTTGCTGATTCAGCAGCCCCATAACGGTGTTCATATCCAAGTTGAGTGCGGAGAGACGTTCCAGCGATAACTCCACAAACAGCATCTCTTTCTGATCGCCCGCAATCGACACCTTGCCAACGCCAGCGACCAACTCAAGCTCACGACTTAGATAATCGGCATACCGTTTAAGCTCTACATAGTCGTAGCCGTCACCAGTCAGCATGATCATCACACCAAACACATCACCAAAGTCATCGATGATCTGAATCGAATTCACACCCGATGGCAGGTTTGGTCTTAAGTCATTAATTTTACGTCGCATTTCGTCCCAAATTTGCGGAAGCTCGTCTGGGCCATAGTCCATTTCCATACTGACCATGATCTGTGACAGCCCTGCAGACGACGTCGACTTAATGTTCTTAATATAAGGAAGCTTGCGGATCTCCTTTTCAAGTGGATACGTCAGCTCTTCTTCAACTTCCGTCGACGTTGCGCCGGAATAAGTCGAAATCACCATCGCATCTTTGATAGTAAAAGCAGGGTCTTCAAGACGACCTAGATCGTTAAACGACTGAATACCACCAATGGCCAAAATGACCAGAAACAGCCAGCTAATGACGCGGTTTTTAATTGAATACTCGGTCAAACTCATTACTTATTGTTCTCCATGAGTGCTACTGCTTCGCCATCTCTGAGCTTTCTCAAACTTGAGCTAATTAGAACATCACCTTGAGCAACGCCAGAATCGACAATCACGCCAAAGCTATTCACTTGATCGACACGCACGGGTGTTTTCATTGCTACACCATCTTCATGCTTCCAAACGTAAAACTGTTGCGGCTCAAAGCCTGCTTCTAGCACCGTCATAGGCAGTTGATAACCTTGAATCGTGCTCAACCCAGCGGCCACCATATCAACATGAACAGACACGCTGGTTCCCGGCAAAATCTTTGCTTTTGGCTGAGGCATTTGCAGCCACAATTCATAGGCTCGGCTTTGCGCATCAGGCTCGCTAGAATGTTCCAGGTAAGACATGATGAAACTGTCTTCAACCCCAGAGAAAAAAGCACGCGGCTGATAAGCATTGCGCTGAGCTTGTGGGGTAATAGACGCTAGAATGTGGTCAGAAAGACTGATCTTCACATAGACTTTGTCATCCTGATAAATGGACACCACAGTTTCACCTGAACCAACGTTCTCAAAACGCTCTTTGCTCACTTCTGCCACGACACCGGAAAACGGTGCTTTTAGACTGGTGTACTGAATTTGATGTTGGATGTTTTGGTACTGCGCTTTCGCTAGTTGACGGTTTGAAGTCAGCTCATCCAATTCAGAATTTGAAATCATGTCACGCGCGTAAAGCTCAGTACCTCGACGCAATTGCTTAGTCGCCAGCTCATATTGAGCCAGAGCATCACGATATTGCTGCTGAAGTTTTTCATCATCCAGCTTGGCAACAACCTGACCCTTCTTTACCGATTGACCCGGTTTTACAAGCAAATGGGCTATTTCACCTTGAATGCGAAATGACAGCTTGGTTTGCTCCGCAGTCACAACTTGGCCTTTAAACTCACGATATTGCTGCTCAACAGGCTTAGATACCTCAATGGACTCCACCATCAAAGGGGCACGTTCGCGAACGGTGATATCGGAGTAGCAACCCGTTAACGCTAGCGATGCAAGACCGATGGCAATAATTGACTTTTTCACTAGATACCACCCTCACGTGTCCATAGTTTTACTCGTTGTCCCTCAACTAAGTTTGCAGTACCTGCGACCACTATTTGGTCACCTTGCTGCAAGCCTGCTGTCACTGCGCCGTTTTCATTGGTTGAAAGTTGGATTTGGTTGATTTGCTCTGTCATCGGGTCAAAACGCCAAACTTTGCCACTGCTCTCTTGCTGACTTATCCACGCGCTCGCAGGTAGCGAAAAAGCGCGCTCTTTGGCTTCGCTTTGGATATGCACCAGACCAGACATGCCTGACAACACATTGATGTTATGTGGTTTAACCATTGTTACTGCCGCGACATAGCTATTGGTATCCAAATCTGGCTGCATAGCAATCTCACGGAACCTTGCTTCAATACGTTGATTACGATGGCTATCCAACGTCACAAAAAAGTGCTGATTTTTCAGCTCTTCTAGCGTCATCGCTTTGACTTCTGTTACAGGGATAGTGAAGGTGACGTCGAGATCATCACTGCTAATCAGGTTCAAGATGGGTTGTTTAGCACCAACGACTTCAAACGGTTTTTGGTAGGTCAAAGAGACCACACCATCAAATGGGGCGATAATTTGGGTGTAACCAAGATCCGCTTTTGCTTGTGCGAGTGAGGCTTGTGCCGCTTTGTATTGAGTTTCGTTGCGATCGAACTCATCGGCGCTAATAAGTTTTTTAGCAAACAGCTGTTTTGCACGCTTCCACTGAGATTCAGCAAGGTCGAATTCTGCTTGTTTGGCGTCAAGTGCCACTTGATAGTCGGTTGGATCGAGCGTCGCTAAGATCTCACCTTGCGTAATGGCTTCACCCATTTTGACGTCTATCGACGAAATCTGTCCCGCCACCTGAAAAGAGAGTTGTGCACGATCTGTTGCATCGACTTGTGCTAGGTAACTGCTAACGGGAGCAAAGTTGAGCTCAGGTACCTGAACCACTTTGACGGGCTTAATGACCGGTTCATTGATTTCTGATTGAGCTTGATTACAACCAGAAAGGCCGACGACTGCCAACAAGGGCAAGATCAACATACTGGCGGTTTTGAATAGACGATGGGTTTTCATAATATTTATCCCAAATTATATTTTACGGGTGTGCAGTAAATTAACTTTACAGTTGTGCAGTATATGTATAATTTGAAAGAGATCAATACATGCTGCACATGCGTGCAGTATAATTTTTTCGATGAGTTTCATCACTTTTGGTTATATAGAGACCCTCAGACCCCGGTTTCAGTAGATTTACGGCATTGTGTGGCACAGTTGATGTGCATCTTGTCGATAGGTAGGTAATTCAGTACCCTGTATAGGAATGATTAATTAAAAAGGTATCGAGTGGAGAAGAAAAAAGGTCGTCGCAGCGCCATGGCGGCAGAAGAGACGAAAAACCTGATCATGACGGTCGCCGCAGACATGTTCTGTGAACTTGGTTACGAACGTGTATCGATTCGCAATATCAGCGATCGCGCAGGGGTATCTCACAGCCTAATTCGCCACCACTTTGGTAGCAAAGAGCAGATCTGGTATGGCATCAGTGACCATATGCACGCGTATATGCAAAAGTACATAATGCACCTTCTCTCGCAACTACCAGAAGATACACCTGCGAACATCAAGCTATATCGATTTGCAACTGAGATGTTGGCCAACTTGCTGATCAACCGCCAGCCAATGCAATTAATCGCCGATGCTATGCGTCAAGAAAACGAGTTCTTCGACTACTTTATTGATAGCAAAGGGGAAATTGAATGTATCGTGATGGCATTGGTAAGTGAATACAACCAAGGTCGCAGTGAAAGCGAGCAGTTCAATATGCATGAGCTCAAATGGCAAATGATGCTCTATGCGTATGGCTCTGCGTGCATGATGCCAATGCTAAAAGAAGCTTGGTCGGAAGTGACTCAAGTCGATGATGAGTGCCTACTCAAACACTGGCAACTTTTCGAACAATTGACCGCACACAAGCTACAAATAACAGAGCAAGATCGGCTCAAACCAAGCAAAGTTTCTGATCTCGTCTACCATGTTAAGTGCGATTGGGGCGAATGCCCAATGTAAACGGAACCTTTCAAAAGCAGCCCTAACGCTGCTTTTTTTACGCCCCAAAGGACTATCACAGTGACAATTTCAAGCAAACAAGTAGCAACCTTCGACGAGCGCGGTTATTTGGTGCTAAAAAATGCCATTCCTACGTCACTGCTTCGAGACTTACGCCAGTCCTACGACACCTTGCAGCAAAAGCTACTAGAGAATGCGCAATTTGATGGCTTGGTGAACAACGTTGCCACTCTCCATCAAGGCGACCAAAATTTTATCACCAGAATAAACAACTTGTTTTCTTTCGATACACCTACCTTCGTTCAGCTACTTGGGCTTCCAGCTCTGCAACAAACAGTACAAACCCTAGTTGAAGGTGAGGCCATTCCTATCTACGAATCACTGCTCATCAAACACAAAGGTGATAACCAGAACATTAATTGGCACAGAGACATGAATTACCAAAGAGAGTCTCGAATCTTTACTGTTGGTCTGTACCTCGATGACTCCAAACGCAAGCAAGGTGCATTGCAAGTCATCCCACACTCGCATCTGAGCTCGGATTCCGTTTGTGAAATCACGCGTCGTTGGCAACAAAACGACGTAGCAAGTACCGAAGTCACAGCCGAAGCCGGTGACATCGTCATTCACGACGTTATGCTTATGCATCGCTCATCCCCCCTTACCGAACAAACACAACGCCGCACTGTTTACTTTGAGTTTCGCTCCCTTGAGCACTCCCAAGCCAACCCACTTTTCTCCGCATCGTGGATACAACAACGCCAAGCGCTAAACCGTTACGCTTGCCAGCTTTGGAGTCACTCGCCAACCTCAACAATAGATAGTAAGCGCAAATTACAAGACCTCTATAAACAGCAAGTACGTTATGAATCTGCAGAATACTGCTTTGCGCCACCGTTAAACTAAACAGTCACCAAACTCAGGAACGCCCGCCGTTTTCAGATAGAGCCATTGACACTATTTTTAGGTTACTAAAAGTATACTAATTGTAAAAACATTCCAGGTTACTTTAATATACCACTAAGGCGCTAGGGGCAGTTCCCAAGCCATAGTGAAATTTAGAGGTCAACACCCATGAGCAATGTACTTATTATCAATGCACACCAGCCTTATCCATTCTCTGAGGGCAAACTTAACGCCACTCTGGTCGACAAAGCGGTCACGCTATTGGAGGCGAAAGGCCACAAGACTCGCGTAGTGACGATGCAAGAACAAATTGATGTACCGGCACAATTGGAGAACTTCAAATGGGCAGATCGAGTGATCGTTCAGTCACCAGTGAACTGGATGACCGTACCTTGGAGCTTTAAAAAGTACATGGACGACGTATTTACTGCGGGTATGGGTGGTGACTTGTGTTTGTTTGATGGTCGCTCAGAAGCTGAGCCTAAGAAGAACTACGGCACAGGTGGCACGCAAACTGATTCTAAGTACATGCTGTCATTAACGTTCAACGCACCGGAAGAGTCGTTCAATGATGAGTCTGAATACCTTTTCCAAGGTAAAAGTGTTGATGACCTTATGTTCCACATGCACGCCAACTTCCGCTTCTTTGGTATGAAAGCCATGCCAACCTTTGCGGCTTATGACGTGATGAAAAATGGCGATATCGACAAGGACTTTGCTCGATTTGAAGCGCACCTGAATCAGCACTTCTAACGAAGAAGAGCCAAATAATAGTTGGCATACTGAGTTAAGCAAGCTGCTGTTTCTCTGATCTATCGTTCTTCACAAGACTGCGATAGATTGGGGAGCAGTGGCAACTCAACTAGATTCCTACTTATCCCATCGTACGAGCGTCATTGACGGACTCTCACCAAACAGCTTTTTGTAGTTACCGGCAAAAAGCCCTAAGTGAAAGAAGCCATGATTGAACGCGATATCATAGACTGAGTCTTCGCCGTCACTAGTGAGTAAAGCCCTGCGAGCTTGGTTCAACCTAACTCGCAACAGGAATTGGTGGGGCGACATGCCACAACAAGAGTGAAACGTGTTTTGCAACGTTCGGCGGCTCACATGTACGGCACTGCAAAGCTCGCTGATGGTCATTGGATGAGACCAATCACGACTCTCTAATGTTTGCTTCACCCGCTTCATGACTTTGGCACGTTGATACAAAGGCTCCATTGAATCGTTGCCACCGCTAGACGAGTCAATTACATCCGCGACAAAATCCAAAAGTAATGATTCATGTGTATCGCAAGACCAACGCACCGGTTGATTCGATAGTAATATCGATAGATAGGCTTTCAATTGATAAGCATGAGGCGTCGATACCACTTGGTTGAGCATTGCCAAACTGTCTATCTCGATATCCATCTGGTCGAGAATAGAGCCTAAAGCTTGCTGGTCCAGCACCACGCCGTAAATAGAAAAGTCTTCCGGCGTAACCAGTTCAAAATCCAGTCCGCTCGCACGAAGCAACATATCGTCAGCGCCTTTCTGGTGATGATTGAGATAAAGAGACTTATCGGTCGCACTTAACCCCAACCACAACCCACCTTTAGTGACTTGGCAATCCTGCCTTAAACCGCGATTGCTCTCTTCACGAAACACATGAACATTGGAAAAACAACGCTCAATAATTCGTCCATGATACCCACCGTCGGTGATCTGATCATAAGCCTGAATCCAATTCAACAGATTGTCTGCTTGTTGATTTGCATCATTAGAGGGACGGATGCACAACTCTGGCGCAAACTTGCAAATTTCATCCATCACTACTACTCCTTCTAAAGGGATTTTCGGCGCCCAACCATGGAGCAGAAGCTCTATAAGACATTGTTTATTAACATATTTAATAATTGCCATTTTTTGACAAGCATATGGAACGCTATTCGCAAGTTGATTAATTAGCTGCGCTGCACGTTCAACAAAAAATGCAGCAAGAATCGAACCATTGAAGGAGTCGTCATGACAGCGACGTATCGTCGACAACCCTATCGTCGACAACAGGGAAACCATGTATTTACGTTTAGTTCACTTGCGGAACTAATGGCAAAAGCGACCCCAGAACGCTCTGGAGATGCCTTAGCTGGAGTGTGTGCAGAATCTGCTGCAGAACGCGTAGTGGCACAGATGACGCTTGCGGATTTGCCGCTCAAAACGTTTCTCAATGACGTCGTGATCCCCTACGAGAATGATGAAATTACCCGACTGATCATTGATAGCCATGACAAACAAGCCTTCTCACTCATCGAGCACCTCACGGTAGGTGACTTTAGAAACTGGCTACTTAGCGATCAGGCTGACTCGGAAACACTGGCACAAATAAGGCCGGGGCTTACGCCAGAAATGGTGGCGGCGGTGAGCAAAATCATGCGCAATCAAGATCTCATCTTGGTGGCTAAGAAGTGTCAGGTTGTGACTGCTTTTCGAAATACCATTGGACTGCCGAGCCGCCTTTCCACTCGCCTTCAGCCTAATCATCCTACAGATTCACTCAATGGCATCGCAGCGAGTATTTTCGATGGCCTGATGTACGGCAATGGAGACGCCGTCATTGGCATCAATCCGGCAACGGATAATGTTCCTCAGGCGATAAAGCTCATGCAGCTTATGGATGAGGTCATCCAGCAATATCAGATACCGACTCAGTCGTGCGTTTTAACTCATGTCACCAATACCATCGAAGCCATTGAGCTAGGAGCGCCTGTCGATTTAGTGTTTCAGTCGATTGGCGGAACCCAAGGCACCAATGACACGTTTGGCATCAATCTTTCTATTTTGGAACAAGCGCAGCAGGCCGCGCTATCACTCAAACGCGGCACGGTGGGTAACAACGTCATGTATTTCGAAACAGGTCAGGGTACCGCGCTGTCTGCTAACGCTTTTCATGGTGTTGATCAGCAAACGTGTGAAGCGAGAGCCTATGCGGTGGCACGCCAATTTGACCCTTTGCTAGTCAACACCGTTGTCGGCTTTATCGGCCCGGAATATCTGTTTGATGGTAAGCAAATTATTAGGGCGGGGTTGGAAGATCATTTCTGCGGAAAACTGCTGGGGTTACCGATGGGCTGTGACATTTGCTACACCAACCATGCCTATGCCGATCAGAATGACATGGACAATCTGCTCACTTTACTCGGCGTCGCCGAATGCTCCTTCATTATGGGGATTCCTGGCTCTGACGACATCATGCTTAACTATCAAACCACATCATTCCACGACGCTCTATACGCTCGAAAAGTGCTTGGCTTACGACCTGCACCCGAATTCGAGCAGTGGCTGGTAGAAACGCAGATTTTTAACGATGTCGA
This sequence comes from Vibrio wakamikoensis, assembly GCF_050337275.1. Taxonomy (NCBI): domain Bacteria; kingdom Pseudomonadati; phylum Pseudomonadota; class Gammaproteobacteria; order Vibrionales; family Vibrionaceae; genus Vibrio; species Vibrio wakamikoensis. Next base: position 16,276 of record NZ_JAKJST010000005.1, read on the forward strand.
TAAAGTACGTTTAAACGACCAACTCGCCTCTCCCTTCTCCAAAGCCATCAAACAGGTCAGCTAAGGAAAGTGACATGACAAAGGTAGTCAACATTAATAAAGCATCAAACTCTGTGGTGACCAGTCCTTGGCAACAACTGCGTAGTTTGACCTCAGCACGAATCGCACTAGGCAGAACTGGTAACAGCATTCCGACCGACGCTCTCTTGTCGTTTCAGCTTGATCACGCCCAAGCGATGGATGCAGTGCACTGCGCACTAGATACCCAAGCCTTAAAAATCGAGCTTGAACAGTTACCAATGCTTCAGTCCGTTGCGCCAGGTGAAGTTCAAGTTGTCGAAAGCAAAATAACCGATCGCTTAATGTACCTTCAAAGACCCGATTTAGGGCGACAGCTCAGTGACGCGTCTTGGGCACAACTGAAAAAACAGGCGTCCACCTCTCAAGCCCAACCCGATCTCGCTATCGTCATCGCCGACGGATTGTCATCAACGGCGATACAAAATCACGCGGCTCCCTTTTTAGAGCGACTTTTTCGAAAACTGGATAAAAGCAAATCATGGCACCTTGCACCTATTACTATCGTCAAGCAAGGGAGAGTCGCCATTGCCGATGATGTTGCTGAATGCCTTAACGCTCGTATGGCGCTGATATTGATCGGCGAAAGACCTGGATTATCCTCCCCAGATAGCATGGGTTTATACCTAACTTGGGGCGCAAGGCGAGGCACAAAAGACTCTGAACGAAACTGTATCTCAAATGTCAGGCCTGACGGCTTGAGTTACGACGACGCTTGCCAGCGAACCCTGTACCTACTTGAAGAAGCCAGGCGATTGCACCTATCTGGTGTCGATCTCAAAGACCGCTCTGAGATTGACGATGAAAGCAGTTCAACACTGAATCAAACTAGCTCCAACAACTTTCTTATCAACCGTTTGTAGAAGGATTTACTATGACAAAACATCAGGAGTACCTGTCTAAAAGACAGTTAAAAAAAGGCACCGCAGGGTTAATGCCACTCGCTTAAGAACGAGTGGCATGTTTTTGTTTGTTAGGATATCTGGCAGGCTTTTTTAATACGACTCTAGGGTATGGTTTCCGGTTTCGTTTCTTTGGAAGTATAAGTCGCTTACCATTGTCCCTCAGGGCTTTTAGATTTTTCGGAATCGCCCCAGGACTCCGAGTATCGCTCGCCCAAATCATCTCATCCATTATTAAGAACAACGCATTAATAAAGCTGATCCGTAGTGGTTCAACTTGGTGTTGTTTGGCCATCTCAGCCATCTCTAACCTCACGATGTTATAGCT
>NZ_JAKJST010000006.1:0-1613 GCF_050337275.1 Vibrio wakamikoensis
ATATTGATCAAGACCTACTCACGTACACCATTTCCAATCCAATTGATGGCCTGATATTCAACCCAGATGGCAGCTACACCTTCGATCCAAAACATGCTTCCTATCAGCATTTGGCAAAAGGTGACACCCAAGTCGTCACCACCATGGTCACAGTAACCGATACGGCGGGCGGCTCGCATCGAGAACAGCTCAAGTTCACCATCACAGGCACCAATGATTTGCCAGTGATGGCTGGCCAATCACAATCAGTGAAAGAAGATGGCGCGGTCTTCCAAGGTCAAATGGTGGCAACGGATGTTGACCAAGACTTACTGACTTACACCACCTCAAATCCGATTGACGGTCTGACGTTCAATCCTGATGGCAGTTACACGTTCGATCCAAGCCACACCTCGTATCAACACCTATCAAAAGGTGACACCCAAGTCGTCACCACTATGGTGACAGTGACCGATACGGCGGGCGGCTCGCATCGAGAACAGCTCAAGTTCACCATCACAGGCACCAACGACTTGCCAGTGATGGCTGGCCAATCACAATCAGTGAAAGAAGATGGCGCGGTCTTCCACGGTCAAATGGTGGCAACAGATGTTGACCACGATTTACTGACTTACACCACCTCAAATCCGATTGATGGGCTGACATTCAATCCTGATGGCAGTTACACGTTCGATCCAAGCCATGCGTCGTATCAACACTTATCAAAAGATGACACCCAAGTCGTTACCACTATGGTGACGGTGACCGATACGGCGGGCGGCTCGCATCGAGAGCAGCTCAAATTCACGATCACAGGCACCAATGACTTGCCAGTGATGGCAGGGCAGTCGCAATCAGTGAAAGAAGATGGCGCGGTCTTCCACGGCCAAATGGTGGCAACAGATGTTGACCACGATTTACTGACTTACAGCACCTCAAATCCGATTGATGGGCTGACGTTCAATCCTGATGGCAGTTACACGTTCGATCCAAGCCATGCGTCGTATCAACATTTATCAAAAGGTGACACCCAAGTCGTCACCACTATGGTGACAGTGACCGATACGGCGGGCGGCTCGCATCGAGAACTTCTCAAGTTCACCATCACAGGCACCAATGATTTGCCAGTGATGGCTGGCCAATCACAATCAGTGAAAGAAGATGGCGCGGTCTTCCACGGTCAAATGGTGGCAACGGATGTTGACCAAGACTTACTGACTTACTCCACCTCAAATCCGATTGACGGTCTGACGTTCAATCCTGATGGCAGTTACACGTTCGATCCAAGCCACACCTCGTATCAACACCTGTCAAAAGGTGACACCCAAGTCGTCACCACTATGGTGACAGTGACCGATACGGCGGGCGGCTCGCATCGAGAGCAGCTCAAGTTCACGATYACAGGCACCAACGACTTGCCAGTGATGTCTGGCCAATCACAATCAGTGAAAGAAGATGGCGCGGTCTTCCAAGGTCAAATGGTGGCAACGGATGTTGACCAAGACTTACTGACTTACAGCACCTCAAATCCGATTGATGGGCTGACGTTCAATCCTGATGGCAGTTACACGTTCGATCCAAGCCATGCGTCGTATCAACACTTATCAAAAGGTGACACCCAAGTCGTCACCATT
>NZ_JAKJST010000007.1:0-23650 GCF_050337275.1 Vibrio wakamikoensis
GCTTAATGCCGATCGTTTAGCTACTTGAACGATCCTATAGAAGCTACATAATCGGTCGTAACGCAAGTTACGGCCGATTTTTTATGTCTGAGTTTTCAAAAGAGTTACAAGTTAYCGCAGAGTTTTGCCACGAACGTCCAATCGATGTCTTTAACAAACATATTCCTTTAGAGTGGGTTGAAGAAGCAGTTCAACAAACTGGACGAGTATCGCTCAGAAAGCGCCGCTTACCAGCGGAACAAGCCGTGTGGTTAGTATTAGGTATAGGGCTTCAGCGTAATCGTTCCATTCAAGATGTTTGCGATAAACTTGAGTTAGCGTTCCCTGATTTGAATGGTGAACTCACACCTATGGCTACCAGCAGTATTATCAAAGGAAAAGAACGTCTTGGAGATAAACCAATGCGTTACCTGTTTAAAACTACCGCTCAACAATGGGAGCAGCAATCAGAGTTTGATGAAGTTTGTGGTTTGAAGTTGCTGAGTGTCGATGGCACACATTTCAAGACTCATAATACTGAAGAAAATCAGCACTTTGGCTTTGCTCAAAAAGGCGCGTCGCTTCCGAGCGTTCTAGCCGTAACATTGATGTCCACACGCAGCCACCTTTTGTCTGACGCTGCTTTTGGCCCCGTAACCAATAGTGAAATTTCTTATGCTCAGCAACTTGTTGGTTCAGCACCCGATGATTCGCTGACGCTCTTTGATAGAGGATTTACTTCAGCGGAATTATTTACCAGTTGGCGTGGCGCGGGCAGTAATAGTCATTGGTTAACACCAATCAAAGCCAAAATGCGCTATGACATAGTCGAAAGCTATACTGAACATGACCATCTCATTGATATGCCCGTTTCACCACAAGCTCAAAAGCTAGCTCCTTATCTTGGCAGAACATGGCAAGCTCGCCTTATTCTTATCCCTGCACCTAAAGGCGAAATCAAAGGTTTTATTACTTCCTGCGTATGTCCTGAACGCTATCCATTTAATGATTTAGTTAAAGTGTACTGGGAGCGCTGGGAAATCGAACGTAGTTACGGTGAGTTAAAACAGTATCAATTACAAAACAAGCCAACGCTAAGAAGCAAGAAAAAGGTTGGGGTGTATCAGGAACTATGGGGAATACTAATCAGCTATAACATCGTGAGGTTAGAGATGGCTGAGATGGCCAAACAACACCAAGTTGAACCACTACGGATCAGCTTTATTAATGCGTTGTTCTTAATAATGGATGAGATGATTTGGGCGAGCGATACTCGGAGTCCTGGGGCGATTCCGAAAAATCTAAAAGCCCTGAGGGACAATGGTAAGCGACTTATACTTCCAAAGAAACGAAACCGGAAACCATACCCTAGAGTCGTATTAAAAAAGCCTGCCAGATATCCTAACAAACAAAAACATGCCACTCGTTCTTAAGCGAGTGGCATTACTCGCTAGAACTGCCTTTTTCATTTTAATTACCTTTATAAGTATTGAATAACGTGATGCATTGAAGCGACATCACATCTTCCTTGGGATGTGGATAAGGTATGATTTGAATATGACAGATAGATGTGGGTAATATTACATTCTGATTTAATTGGGTATTTTCAATATCAGAGTGTATATAAGTGTTTCACGAAGTAAAAAAGGGCGAGTAAACTCGCCCTTGTGGTATTGGTTAACCGGGTAGGTTAGAAGTCGTAACGTAGACCTAGACGTAGTGAGTTGTCTGCGTCTTCAACTAGCGAAGAGCTATCAGCTTTCAAATTGTTAACTTTGTAAGTTACGTAGGTGCGCAGTGCACTGTTAAAGTAGTAGACACCGGTTAGCTCGAAATAGTCACTTACATCGATTTTAGATGCACCAGACGGATCGATTTCACCTTTTTGATAGCCAACTAGGGCTTGGAAGTTATTTTCGAACAAGTAATGGGCAACAAACTCATAACTAGTGAAGTCATTATCTGCTGAGGTTAACTTCTTGGAGCCTTCACCTTGTGTGTACGTTGCGGCAACATATAGGCCTTCCCATTTATAGTTCAAGCCCCCAATAAACTGCTTAGAATCTTGCGTTCCATCATTTTCATTTGCGGCATAACCCAAACCAACACCAAGACCAAACGGAAGTGTATAAATACCCGAAAGAGCGTAGCCATCTTCGCTTGATTCGCTTGAAGCTAGCAAGCTTGCTTTCACAGACAAGGCATCCATGAAGTAACCGGAATAGTTGATAGCGTTGTTTATTTGCTCATCACCCGCTTCAATGTACGTTTTTTGAATACCACTGTGCGTTGCTACGTTATCCGACATTTGTGAGATTTGTACCGTCGCTGCATCTTGACGACCAAACGAAACCGCATTGTTATTCGACTCTAAACCTACATACATGTAACGTTGCTCGAAAGTCAATCCTTTCGTGCCTTTGTCGTTACCGCCTGAAGAGTTTACTTTTTGTTCAGCTTCGTAAAAGCCAAAACCAGACAAATCGTCAGTAATTTGGGTTTTGCCACCTACGTTCAAACGAACTCGTGACTTGTTGTCCATTGTTCCATCGAGCTTAGCGCCTGACTCTTGACCCTGGAAGTCACCACGGAATTCCGCACGACCACCAATGCTTAGAGATGTGCCATCTGAGCTATAAACCTCTGCTGCAAGTGCTGAACCAGAGACGAGTGCTGTTGTAATCGCCGTAGCGATGGCTGCCATTTTCATAATTCTATCCTTTAATTATTTTAACCACTGCAATGTTTCCACTGCGAGATCGCTCCGATACCACTCTAAGAGCGATCTATTTGAAGGATAGGACGCCTTTTGAATGTTTCCTCACCGATTGATGTAAAGTTCCATCTTATCTGTAATTTTGTGATCTATTGCTCATATATCACCCATTTCATTAGTGGTTTTGTAACTCATTTCTCCAAGTGCGTGCTCTCTAAGTACGGTTCCGGCAAGAGAGAGGCTGATTTGTCTGACTTAACCTGTTGTTTTACTTATTCAATACCCAATTGGATTTGTTTGAAATTTAAACAAATTTAACTGCTTAACATCACAAAACAGACCCCAAAAGATCTAAATTGGCTAAAAATCACTGAATTGAATACTGCTTTTATAACGCTTTATGATTTTTGTTGTTGCTGTATGTGGTTGTTTTAAAAGAACTTATTAAAATAGAAAACAGTGTTTTTAATGTTTTACGTCTTTTTATGAAGGCTTTGGGAACTTTGAGGTTAGAGTGGCTCTCGTCATGTTAATCCAGCGTTACATCGAGTCGGGTTGCATGCATGGGTGTTATGTCTGTGTGCGTAACCTCTTAATGAGCGTGATGTCATCCATCGAGATGATACAAAAACTTGAAATATGGAAATCCCAATGAACAAAAAATTTATCGCACTAGCAGTGGCAGCTGCTGCATTCGGTACTACTGCACAAGCAGTTGAACTATACAACAACGACGGTTCTACATTCACAATCGGCGGCCACGCAACTGTTGGCGTAGCTGGTGGTGACGAGTCTCACTTCGCAGTAGACGAAAAATCTCCACGTATCAACATGGAAGCAACTCAAGACCTAGGCAACGGCTTCACGGCTGACGTTAAAGGTGAGTGGGCGCTTAACATGCTTAACGGCGGTGACAACTCTTTCACTACTCGTCTAGGTTACATCGGTGTTTCTCACGCTGATTACGGTCGTCTAGCAGCTGGTACACAGTGGTCTCCATACTACTCTGCAGCTGGTATTGCTGATGCTCCTATCGCGTTTGCGAACGACTTCCTATACAACAACCATGGTGCATTCGGAACAGGTCGTGCTGATAAGCTAGTTGCTTACACTAAAGGTTTTGATTTTGCTGACGCTGGCGCACTTAACGTTGGTCTAGGTTGGCAAGGTTCTCAAGACATCAAAAACGGTGATGTTAAAACTGGTATGACTGATGACCGTGGTCAAGTAGCTCTTGGCTATGATATCGCTGGCTTCAACGTGAACTACGCATACACAGGTGGTGACATCCAGCATACGTCTATCACTGGTACAGAAAAAGCACAATCTCACGTAGTTTCTGCTAAGTACGGTACGTACGGTAAAGGTCTATTCGTTGCTGGTGTATACGCAATGAACGACTACATGAACTACGATGACGCAGCTAAGCCTGGTTACGCTGATCTACTTGAAGAGACTCGTGCATACGAAGCTATCGTAGCTTACGGTCTATCTAACAGCCTAAACTTAAGCGTTAACTATGAAGCAGTAAGCGATGAGAAGAAGAGCGACACAGTTTACGCTACTTCTGCTATCCAAGCTGAGTACGATATTCACCCACGCGTACGTGCTTTCGTAGCATACCAGTTTGACCTACAAGGTTCTGGCGACTACAAAACAGACAAAGACAACCAATACGCAGCTGGCGTACGTTTCTTCCTATAATAGAAACAGTTAGTCTTTTGATTGCAAAAACCCGCTCTAGTGAGCGGGTTTTTTTATGCCTTTTGTTCTAAGTGATAAATCGCTTGAATGTATGCTTTTACTTGCATTTGTGGAAAAAATGTCCAAAAGGTAAAAATATCTTACAAAAACTGAGTAATACTCATCTCATCTCAATTCTTTTGCTCGTATGTATCTGAAATGCAAGAATTAAGTTGTTTGGTTTGCTGGCTTTTTAACTCTTCATTTCATTTAACGTCACATCACGGAACTTCCCGTTTAAAGTAATCCCATATCGCAAATTCATGTTTTTCATGCACTTGTAATGAGCGTTCTGTTAATACAGCCGTTCAGAGTAGTGCGATTAACACCCAATTACTTAAGTTTTTGCTTCTCGCTCTTATGGATAGAAAGAAGCGCTTAAGTTTGAAACTGTCATATGGAAGTCATTATGAACAAAACACTACTAGCAGTAGCGGTTACAGCTGCAGCAATCGGTACTCAAGCTAACGCTCTAGAAGTTTACAACAACGAAGGCACTGTAATGAACATCGGCGGTCACGTGACTGTTGGTCTTACTGGTGCACACAAAGGTCAAGACGCTCGTGTTGAAGAGAAGTCTCCTCGTCTAAACGTTGAAGTAATCCAAGACCTAGGTAACGGCTTCAAGGCTGATTTCAAAGCTGAATGGCAAATGAACATGCTTGAAGGTGCTGAGAACACGTTCAAGACTCGTCTAGGTTACATCGGTCTTGGTCACGAGACTTACGGTCGTCTAGCTGCTGGTACACAGTGGTCTCCATACTACATGGCAGCTGGTGTTGTTGATACGCCAATCGGTTGGTCAAATGATTTCCTATACGACAACCACGGTTTCTTCGGTACAGCACGTGCTGAGAAAATGGTTGCTTACTCAAACACTATCGATTTTGACACAGCTGGCGCACTAACTATCGGTGCTGGTTGGCAGGGTGCTAACCAAACAACTGAAACTGTTTCTAAAGTAGATACAGATGGTAAAGTAACTACCTCTAAAGATGTAGTTCTTAACTCTCAAAACCGTGCTCAAATCGCAGCTGGTTACGCTATCAACGGTTTCAACGCAAACTACGCGTTTAACTCTGGTAACCTAACAGAGCGCGGCGTTGCACGCACAGCTGAATCTCACCTAGTTTCTGGTAAATACGGTAACTTCGGTGCTGGTCTATACGTAGCAGCGACTTACGCAGTGAACGAGTACATGAACTCTGCAAATGGCAAGCTTCTAAAAGACACGAAAGCGTTCGACTCTATTCTAGCTTATGGTCTAGATAACGGTCTAAACCTAATCCTTAAGCACGAAGAGATGCAAGACGACAGCCTAGGTCTACGTGTTAAGTCTGGTACTTCTGTACAAGCTGAATACACTATCTCACCACGCCTACGTGCATACACTGGTTACAACTACGATAATCAAGGTGAAGGTTCGGAATACAAGAAAGCGAAAGATCACCAGTTCATCATTGGTACTCGTTTCTACCTATAATCACTTAGTTTGATTAGACAAAAGGCGCTCACATTGAGCGCCTTTTTAGTGTCTAGCTTTTAGAGTTTGGCTAAAGCTTCATTAGGATGCGTTTCTATTCGCATCGACTCTATGAGTTCAAGTAAGTGGCGTTTATCCCATTCACTCGATTGGTGTCCCAAAGCACTTGCACTCATTAGTTCAAGCTCTTGTTTGATAGCAGATATAGAAGCCGTCGATAGACTTTCTTCTTTGCACCACTTTTCAAACTGCGTGTGAGCCGCTATCGCATCACTAGCGTGTACCGCTTGAATAAATTTGTTCTTCGATGTTTGCCTTTTGTCGCTAGATTTTTCTGATGGCAATGTTGAGTGACGTTTCTCTCTAATCCAAAGCCCCATAAAAGCCAACCAAAGCGCGGCAAATAGCGCAGTTAGCCACGGCCAAAACCCTGAGTCTTGCACAACAATCTCAGTAGGCGGGGGAGTAGATGATGTCGGCATTGCAGCTGTGTTGTCTTCATTAGCAGCAATTTCGACCTCTAAGCTATGGAGCGTGGTCGTGGCGGCTTGTTTTGACTTTGTATCCCACCATTGGATATCCACGGCTGGCAGAGTGGCGACTTGAGGAGACTTAGCGATTAACACTTGTTTTAGGGTCATCGTAACAGAGCCATCAGCATTCTCAGTGAAACTCGGCTTTTCCGGATAGACTCTAAACGCTTTTGGATTGCGGATGTTGAGTTCTGGCATTTGCTCGGCAGACACCCCTTGGGCAGTCACCGATAAAGTTCGCGTCAAAGCATCACCTGTCTCTACACTCACTGAGTCAGAATTGATAGATTCGCCGTTATCTAGCATCCATGTTTGTGAAGCCTTGAGTGAAGGAGTGGGTAACCAAATGCCATTGTAGTTTTCAGGCACTGGCAGTACCGAGACGTTCACCTCTGGGGCTTTGCTATCAAGGTTCAAGATCTTCGTGCTGCCACCACGTTGGCTGCTATACAAAACACCACCTCGTAGCGTTGGAGCGACGATAGTGTAGTCGCCACTTTGTGTTGCGGTAACACGGTAGCTCTGATCAACGATTAATACCTCAACACCATCCAACACTGCTTGATACTGTTTGGGCTCTCCCATAGCTGTAATATCGAGATCAGAGGCGATAGGGTCGCTAAGAGAAGGGTTTTGTAGCATTCTCGGGTCGACTTTTACGATGATACGCACATCCAGAGTCGTGCTCTCTTTGGGATACAGTTCCGCTTTGCCGATTTGTGTTCTCACTTCAATCAGCTCGTCTGCGGTCGGTGTTTGATCATCCATTGTTACAGTAAGAGTAATGGGTGCAGTGGTCACGCCATCAATATCGAAACTTGGGATGGTGAGTGTACCGAGGCGCTGCGGTGCGATAGCAATTGTCCAAACACTGCTATCACGGCGCGTTCCGTTAAGAATATTCACTGATGAACTAAAGCTGGGTCTTCCCATGAAAAAGTCATCACTCAGTGTATCGAAGTTAACTTTGCTGCCATCAAGCTTTTCATCGGCGACAATTTTAAGCTGGATGACCTCATCCTTACTGACATTGGTTTTCGTCACGCTGGCGGTGACATTGAGCGCCATAGCGGTAAAGCTGCTGGTGATAGACAGCAGTGCGATGGCGATATTTATACATAGACGTTTCAATTTCATTCTTACTACCAGTTGTTATCCGTTGCAGACGGAGCCGGTTTGTCTTTGGCTTGAAGTAACATTTGCGCTTTAAGAAGCAAACTAGGGTCACGCACGCTTTCTACTTGCTCTAGTTGACGTAAGTCCGCGTTGGCTTCTTGCTGTTGGCTACTTGAGGTTATAGCCTGGCTTTGTTCGGCTGATTCATTAGACGTTTTCGGTGCCTCGCTACTCATTGCTTGTTGCGTGGTGGGAGACTGTTTTGATTCATTTTGATCTTCACCGGCTTGTGGATTCGAACCTTGCTGCTCAGAGTCATCATGTGACTTCGTATTGGGCTCTTGAGCGCTCTCCCTCGATGCATTATTTTGCGATTGCTTTTTGTTTTGCTCTTCACTTGATTGGCTTTGCTGCGATTGGTTGTCTTGAGAGGCGCTTTCGTTAGAGTCTTTTTGCGACTGACCTTGCTTGTCCTCTGCATCTCCTTCAGGCTTTTTTTGCTGTTGCTGTTGCTGTTGCTGTTGCTGTTGCTGTCGCTTTAAGAGATCCAAATTGTATTTTGCATCTTCATGCTCTGGATCTCGATCTAATACGTTTTTATAAGCTTCATTAGCGGCTTCAATCTCGCCAGATTGAGCTAAAGCATTGCCTTTGTTATAAACGTCGTTAACATCATTTAGCTCCTCCAGTGCGGCGATGGCCGACGAATAATCTCCGGCTTCATAATAAGCGGCTGCTTTCCAGCTAGCATCATCAAACAGTTCAGCCGCTTGCTGGTAGTTGCCTTGAGAAAATGCCTCAACGCCACGTTGATCGCGATTTTTAAAGGCACTATCTAAAAGGGATGCCTGAGAAGATGGCGCGTAACTGGCAGAGAGTACCATCGCTACAGATATCGAGAATACAAAGCCCTTACGAAACAATGGTAAAACTAGCAGCACCACTAGCGGCATTAACCAATACCCGTGATTGATAGGAATATCGAGTGATTGATTGTGGCTGCCAGCGACTTGTTCATAGCGAGACGTGTTCACCAAACGCTCAATATCTACGTTATCACTTTGATAGCTGGTGAACTGTCCGCCGGCTGATTTAGCCAGCTTTTGCATTTCATCGTAGGGAGTTTTGGCTACCACAGTGTTGCCTTTGCTGTCGGTAAGCAGAGCGCCATTGGCAAGTGGGATAGGAGCGCCACTTTGACTGCCAAAGGCAAGAATCGATAAACTAAACCCAGTCCCTGAAAGCTGTTTTTGTATCTGCTCGGACTCATTAGTGCTTAGGCCATCGGCAAACAGTAAGATTTCGCCTTGGCTCATTCCCGCTTGCTCCATTAGGCCGACGGCTTGTTTGACAGCAAGGTCGGCTCGTGCCCCTTGGAACGGCATGATTTCTGGAGAAAGGTATTGAATGGCATTCGCGAGTGTCGCCGCATCGGAGGTTAATGGGCTAAGAGTATAAGCATCTCCAGCATAGGCGACGAGTCCAGTTTGTCCTTGGTCGAAAAGTGGCAAAATATCGAGCGCTTTGTAGCGGATCTGCGCAAGACGCGTGGGTTTAATGTCAGTAGCGTAGACCGATTGAGACATATCTAACACCAACACTCTAGCATTCGCTGATTGAGCTCCTGGCTTTTGTGCATTGCCAAAGCTTGGCCCTGCCAACGCAATGATAGTTAAGAGTAAAAGAGGGGATAGCCAATAGAGATGGCGACCTTTAGATTTACTTTGCCCAAGTGCTTTGGCTAGGTGACTAGCAATGATCTCTGATGAGCGTTGATTTGTCGCGAGCCAAAGCAAGATGCCGATAGCAGGTGCAATAAGCCAAAGCATTTGAGGGTAGAGAAATTGAAAACTAGACATCATTTCTCCTAATAATGGTAATGAGCACAAGGCAAATTAGCCCAAGAGAAGCAGGAAGAGGGAACCATTCAGTGCGTGGTCGCCAAGACTGAGTCGCTTTTTGAACCGGTTGCAGCGCATTGATGGTATCGTAAATCGTATTGAGCTCCTTAGCGTCTCGAGCACGGAAATATTGCCCGCCAGTGAGTTTAGCGATAGCGATAAGGGCTTTTTCATCCAGGTCTTCTGCGGTATTGACGGTGCGCGTCATAAAAAATTCTCGTACTTGCATTTCACCAGCACCAATACCTATGGTGTAAATGGTTGTGTCATTGCGTTTTGCGATTTCTGCCGCTTTTATTGGGTCGAGTACGCCGGCATTGTTGCTGCCGTCACTGAGTAGAATCATCACGCGTTGCGGAGCGTCGCCATCGATAAAGGTTTTAGTGGCAAGCCCGATTCCATCGCCAATAGCAGTTTGGGTTCCAATCAGCTTGAGAACCGTTTGGTTGAGCTGGGTTTGAATCGCTTTGCGATCGAAGGTCAGTGGCGTTTGTAAGTAAGCATGGTCAGCGAAATAGACCAGCCCTAAGCGATCCCCTTCACGGCGCTCAACAAAATCCGAAACCACACGTTTTACCGTCGAAAGGCGATCTTCATAGTCGCCATCATGCAGCATGTCTTCACGAGACATAGAGTACGATAAATCAATGACTAACATCATATCGCGATGCTTAGGGTAGACGGTAATAGGCTCATCAAACCAAACGGGTCTTGCGCTAGCGGTGACTAAAGCAACCCAACCCAAAACCGCCATTACCTTGCAGAGTTTATCGCGTTGGTTAATGCGTGCATGTATTCCATCCATATGTGGTAAGGTGACTTGTACCCGCGTGGCTGGAGCAGAACGCAACCGGTAAATGACTATGGGTAATGGAAGCGCTAGAAACATCCACCACCATTCAAAACTAAACCCGCTCATGACTGCTTCCAATTTCTAAACTTACGTTTTGGAGGAAGGGCATGTTGCACCCAATGGACACAATCGTTCACGAGGGCATGATCCGTTTCTTTGCTGTTTGTGTCATTGCTGCTGACCGCTTTTCGATACAGCACGTGTTGCCACTGTAGAGCCTTCGCTTTAAATCGAGGGTCATCGAGCTGCGAGTCAAGAAAGGCTAGCCACTGCTCACCACTTAGTTTGGCGATATCCTCACGAGGGAAATAACTGAGTGCGGCTTGCCTAACGATCTCTATTGCCGAAGAGGGCGAGGAGCCAGAATGGGTTTCAATAAGCTTAATGGCGGCCTTTTTAGCCCGCGTTTTGTGTTTGTAATGGCGCGTTAGCCAAATCAATAGTAAAGCAGTGATAATAATAGTCGCGAGTATTGCCCAGTACCCCCACGGAAGTGGCCACATCCCGGGGGCTTCAGGAAGGTGTAGTGGCTGTAGGGGCAGAGGGTGAGTTTGCGTTGATGCGTTCATAATAATGGTACTAATTAAAACGAATAAGTTGAGAAAGCAGCGGGTTTCCGCTTGAAATCAGCGATAGGGCGATACCGCTTTTTGATAACTCAGCTGCTAGCTGGTGGTGTTGGGCGCCAAACGCGTCTGCAATATGACTTTTAATGCCAGCACTTGAAAAGTCGAGTGTGAGCTCTTGATGTTTGCCGATGACTTTCTGAGTCCCCCGAGCGTGAGTTTGTCCAGTTTCAATAGGGTCAAAGATCTGCACGGCTCGCACTCGGTTGTGCTGGGCTAAGCGAGCCATAGCTTGGATCTGAGGTTCATCAAGCTCTGAAAAATCACCTAAAACAATCACCTCGCTACCTTTTTTACAAAGGTTGCTTAACGCGTTGAATGGGTCGATGAGCGATTCTTCTTGTAACAACGACCTGTGCTGTAATAAGTGATTGTGTTGCTCGCACAGTTGACTGAGTAAACGCATAATTGATGTACGCGAGCTGGATGGCTTAATCTCGATAAGCTCAGAACCAACTCTAATCACTGCACCCACACGATCTTTGCTGCTGAGTGCAACAAACGCCAACAGCGCCGCCAAATGGCATTGCTGCACGGATTTGAGCAGTAGTTTTGTCCCTGTAAGCATACTCGCAGTGAAATCCACAAATAGGACAACTGGGCGCTCGCGCTCTTCTGTAAACAACTTAGTGTGTACTTTTCCAGTGCGAGCTGTCACTCGCCAGTCGATTTGGCGAACGTCATCCCCTGCTTGATATTGTCTTACCTCAGAAAACGTCATGCCACGTCCTTTACGAGGACTTGCATGAGCACCATTGAGCTGTGACCAAATACTTTTTGCTGGTGGCTGCCAACGCAGGCTGTGCGTTTGATAAAAACACAGCTCTTCAATGGAGACGGTTGCTCCATTGGTCGCCTTTGGAAGTTTCCCGTCTTCGATAAACTGCCGAAGCGTATCTCTAGGCGCGTGTTTTCTTGGTACCCCACGAGACAATACTGATTTGAGTTGATTTAACATATCACTCTCCCAAATCCTCTAACGCTCTTAGCCATTACGCTGACGCCACGGTATTGAGAAGCTCTTCAATAACAATGTTTCCAGTGACACCTTCAGCCTGAGCTTGGTAACTAAGCAACAAACGATGGCGCAGCACTGGATAAATGACTTGATGAACATCTTCAGGACTGACGAAGTCACGACCGGCGAGCCAAGCGTGGGCACGAGCGGCTCGATCCAGGGCTATCGTCGCTCTCGGACTCACCCCCATTTCTACCCAGTTAGCCAACTTATGGCTGTAGGTATCAGGCTGCCTTGTTGCCATGACCAATCGAACGATATAACGCTCAATGGCATCCGCCATATGGATCGCTAACACCTCTTGGCGTGCCTTAAAGATGGTCTCTTGGCTGAGTTTGCCTTCAAACTGTTGGAGTTCACCCTGAGCTTCACCTCGGTTCAGTCTCAGAATAGCGAGTTCGCTCTCTTCGTTTGGATAGTCCACCTCCAAATGGAGTAAAAAACGATCAAGCTGCGCTTCTGGAAGCGGGTAGGTACCTTCTTGCTCAATAGGGTTTTGAGTCGCCATCACCAAAAACAGTTCAGGAAGCGCGTATGTAGTTTGCCCTACGCTGATTTGCTTCTCTGCCATGGCTTCCAGCATTGCCGCTTGCACTTTAGCAGGCGCTCGGTTTACCTCATCGGCAAGGATCAATGAATGGAATATTGGCCCGGGCTTAAATTGAAACTCACCGGTTTCTGGTCGATAGATGTCGGTGCCAGTGAGGTCAGAAGGCAAAAGATCCGGAGTAAACTGCACGCGATGAAAGCTGCCTTCAAGACAATCAGCCAGAGATTTTACGGCACGAGTCTTCGCAAGCCCTGGAGGACCCTCAACCAAAATATGGCCGTCGGCGAGTAGGGCGATGAGTAGTTGCGTGACAAGGTTGTCTTGACCAATAACTTGGGATTGCAAGTAACGTTGTAGTTGTTGGAAAGACTGTGCTGGCATGATGAAAATTCCTTATTGCAGATATAAGAACATAGGTAAGAACATAGAAAAGTTGAAGAGCGAAAAGTTCCAAACTCTAGGTCATTGTTTTGTAACTATATAACTTTGGGGAGTTTAATCAAAACTTCAATAGCAAAACGACGCAAAAGCAAACAGTAGCGTAGTGCGTTCCACGCAATGTTGGTACCTGCTCGCTAAAACAAGTACAATCGCCACAGTTTACAAGTATTGATGAGGTTAATCATTATGAGCGATTTTGAGAAAGAGTTAGAGCAAATGGCTTCGCAGGTAGAATCTGAACCTGAGGTGGCATTGCCATCGATTGAAGAGCAGCGCGAAATTGCGGCAGAGCTAAAGCGACTAGAAGCTGAAGGCAAGTTAACGCCAGAAGTACTTGAGCAGTATTTTGGCAAGTTTAATAAAGATAACCAGACACCTATTCATTAGGCTTAGGTCTTAGAATCAGATTATAAAACCCTCGCCACTTATCAGTCGTTGTCGAGGGTATATTGTTCTACATATATCTTCAAAAAATGACATAAGTAACCCATTAATTAAATCGAATAAATAAACTATCGTTTGATTTTTCCATTCGTTCTGTGCCTTTCGGCAAATTATTTGACTATTTGTCAATGTTATTCTTAGTGTTCTCAAAAGTGAGACGTGACTCTAACTTGCTGTTATAAATCTATTTAATTGAATGAAATCGATTTCATTGTGATTTTTATCACAAAAATATCGGCTTGACGATTAGGTGATACTTCATCCTATTATTAACTTTGTAATTAGACTCGTGCACAACTCATCACATGGAGTGAATAATGACAAAGGCTCACCTGAAGAGCCAACGTGCAGTATTGTTGGCGGAAAACAATTTACAGTCTAGCTTGCTAAAAGACTTGCTAGAGCAAAACCTGGATATGGATATTCGGCTTATTTCCCCAGATCGGCTTAGTAATTATCGAGGGCATCCTGGTGATGAAGATGTATCACTTATCATCATTGACCAGCCTACGTTAAATGATCATCACTTAAAAAAGTACAATGAGCTTCGAATGTACTTAGACGCAGAAGCGCAGGAGGTGATTATCAATGCGCAGCCCAGTATACAGCAGAACGAACTACTACGTTGGCAGCGCTTAGTTGGGCTGTTCTACAACGACGATGAAATGGATAAACTAATCAAAGGATTCAAATGCATTTTGTCTGGCGAAATGTGGATGAGTCGTAGGTTGGTTCATCAATACATCCAGCTTTACCGTAGAAGACTATGTACGTCTACCAACCCTTACTATACGAACCTGACCAAACGAGAACAACAAATCATAAAACTGCTCGGTGAGGGTGCGACAAACATTCAGATTGCAGAGGAATTGTTCCTAAGCGAGAACACCGTAAAAGCCCACCTACATAATACGTTTAAGAAGATCAACGTTAGCAACCGACTGCAAGCGCTGATCTGGGTGAAGGAGAATATTTCGCCTCACGAGTATATTTAGTAATCATGAGCGTGTTACGCATACTGTTGTGGATATATACTTACTTAACTAAAATTCTAGCAAGGTAACTTCTGTGTTTAGAAGTTACCTTACTGATCTAGAATACTGATTAGTTTTGGGCAACAGTAATAATATTTCCGCTACCTTGCATAGTATTGTTGCTGGTGTTCATACTGCCCGTTTGGGTGATGGTAGCTGTATTAGTAGAACCGTCAATGTTAAGTGTTGTTAATTGGCCAAGACCAGACTGCATAACCGATGCGCCGTTACGACTGCCTGCAATATCAACACTGGCTACGATATAACTACCGTCTTGATTTACAGTTGTTGAGTTACTGTTGCCATCAATGCTAACTCCAGCTAACGTATGATCTCCTTCTTGGATAACAACTGTCTGGTTACGGTTCCCTTCAATGTTGGTGCCACCGTCAATGTAAGTTTCACCAATACTGACTCCAGCTAACATATAATCTCCTTTTTGAGTTACAGTTGTCATGTTTTTGTCACCATCAACAAAGACACCAGCTAGCACAAAGTTTCCGTCTTGAGTCAAAGTTGTTGTGTTAGTGTTACCTTCAACAACGACCCCAGCCCCCAGAGTAGCGCCGATTTGAGACAAAGTTGTTGTGTTGTCGTTACCATCAATTGTGACCAACGTATTAATATCGGTACCATTCTGATTAGCTTCAGTGCTGTTAGTATTTCCTTTTACGCCTATGGCAAGACCTATGCGTTGACCTTCTTGAGCATAAACTTTATTGAAGTTGTTGTTACCATTGACGGTGATCGTTGCTGTAAGGTCTGAGCTGGCACCACCTAATTGAAAGATAGAAGATTTATTACCGGTACCACTTCGTTGATTAATGGTAGCCTCTAAATCAGTACCAATCTGTTTGATGTGATTATCGTTAGTAATAAACATAGTTTTGTTACCACGCTCATTAATAGAGGCGGTAGCATTGGTTGCAGCGTGCTGTTCGATGCTGGTGTTTCCGTCGCCATAGGCCTTAATTTTCGCGGTGGAACCTGAAGTATAACCCTTCTGGGTAATCGTTGTTTTACCTGTACCATCTTGAATGAGTCTTGCTCTGTTGTCAGTCGTGCCGGCTTCTTGTGTAATCTGGGTAATACCATAGTCGTTAACATTACCTCTATATCCAGTTACAGTTTGCTTGATATAAGCAGTAGAGTCGTCACCTTGTTGAGCTATGGTCGCTTGTGCTTTTCCTATCGTGTACTCATCTGTCATATCTTGAGTGATAGTTGCTTTGTTTCCTTCAACGTCATTAGCAGATGTACCTATTGTAATAGTCGCTTTACTATCGAACGTATCGGTTTGTGTTACTGTTGCCTTATTGCCATTACCATAGATATCGATATCACTAGTATCTGCTATGCTCGCTGCACTAAACGATAACAAGATTGACGTTGCTAGTATCGTATATTTCATTGTTTCTTCCTTAATTTAATGGTTTGCCGTTTTTATGGATGTTGTAAATTACTAACACCACATATTTATTGGTTCACTACGTTTACCGACATAGCGCTGGATATATCCATTACAATCGCTTGTGGTGAATTGCCTCCCTGCTCAATGCCTACATTTGCTCTTGGGCCTGCCAATATAACCGCTGTATGCCCATCGCCCTGTTGAGAAACACTTACGTTGCTATGACGCCCCCTTATTCCATTCTTTTGCGCAACGAAAATCAGGTTTTCATCCCCCTCTTGTAGAGCTAGTGCAGTATTATTGACACCCTTTTGGAGTAATAGAGCGGTGTTATCGTTGCCATTTTGTGATACATAAGCTTGGTTTTGTGTGCCTTGCTGGGCTACAAGTGCATAATTACCATCACCGGTTATGTAAACTTGAGCCCAGTTGGTACCCCAGCCATCACTTTGTTGATAAATATCTGCCTGGGAACCTCCCTCACTACTAATATCTATTTCTGAATAATTGAGCTCGCTTGTGGAGGCTAAATCTCGTTGATTTTCGATATCTTTAATTGTCCCAAACGGCGTAAGTTGAATACCTGAGCCAAATTTACCTTTGTTATCAATTTTGCTTGCCAGCGGTATGGCGTAACCCTTTAAGACACTTGCCTCTGCATATGGAACATTATTTATTAGCCATACAATGCTCATGAGAATAGCGGCTACGCTCTTGAACAGAGCGGCGTTAAACGTTGAGAAATGAGATAAGCCTAGTAATGTACATTTCATAATTACGACCTGCTTTTCTATCCCACGTTACGTTACGGCACGCGGAGTTTATTTTCATGTGTAATTAAATACTATGTTTAAAAAGTGGAACGCTTCATAAACTATCCCTAGTAATTAGGATGAATAGTCTTAGCTAGGTACGGCTAATTAGAATGTTTAGAGTGTGGTTATTTGGTTTAGGTAATGGGACTAGAAACATAAACTAAGGTTCATGAGTGATTTGTGGGTCTTCGTAAGATGACTACGACTCAACGATAATTAGTAGGCTCCGGAAATATTCTTAGTGACAGACTGCTCTAAACTAGGTTGTATAAGGTTATCTTGAACAACATGATTCCATTTAAGCTATTCTCATTAGTGAGAAAATTAACTAAGTCATTGAAGATAAAGCCGTATACAGTTGGTTCCTTGTTTCCCCGAAGTAACGTGCTCCAAATCCTCTGTTATACTTTCTGCTTAGAAGCTTTGAAAGATTTACATACAAGGAGTTAGACATGCCCCAAGATAAGGACATCACCCCTCATGCCATTCTTCTTGCAGGTAATAGCCTGCAATCTAACTTACTCAAAGACTCTATTGAGCAGAAGGTTGCGCTCAACATTCGTTTAGTGTCTCCTGAAACGCTGTATAGGCATCGTGATGAAACGCTGGGTAGTGACACCGACTACATCATCATTGACTATGCTACTATTGGTAGCGCCAATGCGTCAAAGTATCTTGAAATTATCGAAGGGGTAGAGAAGTACACCCAAGAGATCCTGCTCAATGCACCCACCAACCTTGCTCATGCAGAAATGCTGAAATGGCAAAACTTGGTGGGTGTGTTCTATGATTCAGATACTATCGAAACTTTAGTTTCTGGCTTTGAACGCATTTTAGCTGGTGAGCTTTGGATGAGTCGTAAGCTTGTTTATGAGTATGTTCACTTCTACCGTCGTCGTCAGTGTGCGAAGACCAGTCCTTACTACACTCGCCTAACAAAACGCGAGCAACAGATCATCAAATTGTTGGGTGATGGGGCATCCAATGTCGAGATCGCCGAGACGCTTTTTGTTAGCGAGAACACAGTTAAAGCGCATCTCCATAACGCGTTCAAGAAGATTAAAGTTAAGAACCGACTTCAGGCTCTATTGTGGGTAAAAAACAATGTCGCATCGAGCGAGTTTGTACAGTAATAAGCGCTACAATTGAGGATGCGAAAAAGCGCCATGGTCTATTTGAGAATGGCGCTTTTTTTGACGGCGACTCGCTTTGTCTTTGACTCTCTCACAGAAAAAAACAGGGCTAAGGGTAAGTTCCGTTTTCCACAAAGCCCTGTTTACTGCTTACTCGGTTGCTAGAGGATTTCCGTTTCAGCTTGAGAGTATCTTGCGATGATCGGGTTAGACATGGCTTGCGGGTCGTTAGCAGACCACATACCACGTTCCATACCTTTGACAATCAGATGAATCACTGCGGCATCGATGGCCGACATAACCGCAATGTTAACCGGTTCGTTGTTGCTGTAGCCCATTTCCACTTCTAGTAGTTCTTTGTAATCAATGAAGCGGAATGCGCCCAGCCCCATTTCATGTGAAGAGATGGTCTTTGATGTGGTAATACTGAGCAGTACCTGACCGCTACGAACATCAACCGCTCTTAAGTTAACAGTGACTTGATCGGTTCGATACTGCCCTGATGCGCCAATCCCGAGATATTTTGCGCCGAGTCCACCGGTGCGAATATTTGAATCGTAAGCCACAATCCCGCCTTCGATAACAACGTTGGCAGAGTTAAGCGAAGAGAGGTCTGCGCCGTGATTGGAGATGACTTTGTCTTTCTTTTGAGCGGCGCGAATGATTTTTCGTTCCGTTAAAAGGTTTTGCAGTCCCTCACGCTCTAATGGAATAAACCATTGAGAGTCCAATAGAGACGTCGTCAATAGTGACGTGCCGCCCTGAGGAACAGCGGTTGAAAAGTTACTGTTTGGTTGCGGTTTGTATTGACCAGTTTGATCCCTAAAGTCATACACAGAAACCAAAATTTTACCTGCCGGTCTAGGTAGTGACACGAGATCAGTATAGGTTGCGCCACGCGGCATTAGTTTAGGTGATGCGTCGGTATCTGGAATATCCAACGAATACGCGCATCCGCTTAGCAATATCGCTAAGCCAATAGCAATTAGACCTTTCATAATACGTTCCTTGTAAATTAGAGGTCGGGGTTAAGTCCTGAAACACTGATTTCCGTTGATTCACCGCTTACTTTGTCCACGATCTGCACCAGTAGCGTGCCGGAGTCGTCAACAACGTTTAGGAAAAAGTCATCGGTTTCTAGCTGCCCGGTATTGCCGTTGCCTATATCAGCAAGTAGTTGGCTAATGAGTCGTGACTCCAGACTAGAAGCCAACCTATCGAGCGCCGATTCTTCTTCAAAATCGAATGTAGATGCGTTTGGATCACTGTAGTCATTGATCGCATTTGCATGGTTGATCAGTATGGTACTGTTGAGTGGGTTGCCACCGAAACTTGGGTTAACAGGTGTATACACGAGCTCTGAACTGTGGACAAATGGTGTCGCTATCACAGCTAAAAGAGCGAGTTTGCTTGATAAATTTGCCATCCTTGCCGCCTTAAAATTCATCATGTTCTAGGTCAAAGGTATCCAAATAAAGGCGCTCAGCCTGCCAACGAATGATGTAGTTACTCACCACACGTAAAGCGTCTTGAGCTCTGTCTTTTGCTTGGCGTCGACCCGGGGACAGCGCAGTTCGGTAAATTACCTGTCTTGAGTGGAAGACTTCGATGATGCTACCTGAAAGCGCTGTTGGTATTTCATTAATAGTGAGATTTTCTTGAAGATCCGGATATTGGTCGTTCAACTGTTGAGAAAAGAAAAAATAAAAGTCTTCCCCCAGCCGTGTGATTGTTCTATCCACAATAACGCCACTCACTTCGTTAAAGTTATAAAATGGCGGTTTCAGTCTATCTCCCTGTTCCTCGAGTTTTTTCCCATTTTCGAGTTTGGTTCCGTTTTCGAGAGGAGCCCCGTTTTCCAACTTGCTGTTATCTGCGATGCTAGGAAGCGCAAGAAACATAAGCGTCAATGTAAGCATTTTTGAAGTCATAAAGGCTCCCATTCCAAAATCCTTTTAAAAAATGAGAAATAGATTCGTGAAAATCTAATCTAAAGCCTAACTTAAGCTCCGTCGTTTAAACATAAACTTACGACCTAGAAGTTAGGTGTTTTTTTTCATACTTCGGACGCTATAAATGCCCTTTAGATAAGACAACTTATCAATGAATTATTTCTGTAACTCGTTTTTAGTTTAGAGCTAAAGTCATGGTGCAATTTTAGAATAGTAACTGTCAGGCGATGAAAAATGGCTTTTTTAAATTTGCTTTAGAAAAGTCTTGGCCAAAATATCAAGTCATTTTTATACGCCAAATAATCACGGAAGAAGTGGTAAACAGGCATGGTTTTAAATAACAAAATGCTCAAATCTAAAGGGCTCACGACCGTATTGTGTTCAGTGGTCTTTGCCGCTGGCGGTTCTGTACAAGCAGCGACATTTTGGTATGCGCCAAACGGGGGTCTTAGCGCACCTCCAGGGACGTTTCTTGATGGCGTGAGTGAGAATGTGGTGACTGATTATGATGCGTTTGTGACTGGGGCGAGTTCTGACTTAGACAATTACTCAGAAGTTCACTCAGTTAATGTCGTTGATTCGGTTGCCATAATTGTGCAAGAAGGGGGCAGTGTTTCGAGGGCTGGTAACAAAGCCAAAGTGGTGCAGCGTGACGGAGCAAACAACACCGCACTTGTCACGCAGTCAGGACGTAACCACACCGCATACATAACCCAAACAGGAAGCTCGAACGCTGCATACGTCGGCCAGTTAGGGAGAAACGCGGAAGCGTTGATTGAGCAAAATGGCGATAACAATCTCGCGTTAATCGGGCAGGCTAATTACGGGTTAGCAGGTAGTCAATTGAGTATTTCTCAGCGAAGTGATAACAACATTGCCGTTGTTGCTGGTGCTGGGGCTGCAAATTTAGGTATTTCTCAAGATGGTGGTGACACCGCCATTATTAATGCTTCGGCGTTAATGAGAGTTTATATAAACCAAGGAAACTAAGAGGTATCAGAGCAGTCGGTTTATATACAAATACTCTTGGTTAGAGAGTATGTAATGACATGGAAACTTATAAGGAATAAGGGTTATATTATGAAAGTATTATTATTAGCTGTTAGTGTTGCTGTCGCTTCTTCCACGGTTATGGCTGCAGGCCCTGGGACAGGGAAAGAAGTCTCTTTCAACAATTACGCAGCTTACCAAAACATGGATGTACAAGGTGACAAGGACAACAAAAGTGTCGTACTTCAATCCAATGACGTAGGTACCACCGTTACTGTGATGCAGGGTGAACTGGGTGTATTCGATGGTAACCGCTCGGTCGTAGACATCCGTTTGAACAGTCCTGGTAATAATAATGATGTTATGATCGACCAATCTGGTGGTTACAGCTTCAACGACTCTAAAGTGAAGATCGGCGGTACTACTGGCGGGGCAGATATTGATGTCACTCAAGACGGTCATGCCAACGATTCGGTGGTGAATTTCCGTCATGATGAAGACAACTCGACGGTAACGGTTGCACAAACCGGTATTGATAACTGGTCTCGAGTCCGCTCGAGAGATGCGAGTAAATACAATACGGTTGCTGTAACACAAAACGGTGAAAACCAAGACTCTGAAATCCGTCTGTCTGGAAGCTCCTCAAATAACATGGTCACTGTTATGCAGGGTAAAAATACTTCCAAGAAAAATAACGTGTCTATCGTTGAGCTAAGCGCGTCTAGTTCGAACAACGACTTGCTGATTAACCAAAAAGGTAACAACAGCCTATCTGAGGCTTATCTAGTGGCTTCAAGCGGCGG
Source organism: Vibrio wakamikoensis (assembly GCF_050337275.1). NCBI lineage: Bacteria > Pseudomonadati > Pseudomonadota > Gammaproteobacteria > Vibrionales > Vibrionaceae > Vibrio > Vibrio wakamikoensis. Next base: position 21,542 of record NZ_JAKJST010000007.1, read on the forward strand.
CGATATTGATGTTATTCAATCTGCACAAGACAGTTCATACATTTCTCAAATGAACTCTCTAAACACGACGGTATATGTACATCAAAACTAAATCCATTTCGGTGGGTGTAAAAAAGGCGGTGTTATGCACCGTCTTTTTTTGTTTAACTGCTTTTGATGGATTTTCTGCACTGTTCAAGACCCAAGTCAGTTGCCAAGTAAAGCAGGAGCAAATACAGATTGCGATCGAAGCTGACACTAGTCACCTCTCAATCCATGTCAAAACAGAACCGGGCAACGACTATCATTGGCGAGGTTCTGGTGGTGTCGCGATGTTTATTCTGTCGAAAAGTAGTTTCCCTATCGATCTTCAAGATAAGGAAGGCAAAGCGCGATTCATTATTGACGAGCATTGTCGTATAAAAGATAAGAAAAATCCTCCCTCTCCGTTAAGAGAGGAAGGATTTTCAGCAAGCAAAGGTGCTTAAAACTATTAGAGAGGCTTATACGCCTGCTTCTTTATATAGGCGACGGCAAGCTCTGCCATCGCTGTGGAATAGGTGACAACGGTGAGCTGGAATACCAATCTCAAACTTATCGCCAACTTCAACAGCAAGTGTGTCCGGCTGACGGTAGATAACGTCCGCGTCTGCGCTCTCTAGGTTAAGATAAACTTGAGTTTCGTTACCTAGCTTCTCAACGATCATCACTTCACCGCCCACTTTCGCATCGCCTTCTTGCGCCGATACCAAATGCTCTGGACGTACGCCCATAGACATACGATCGCCTTTGTTCACGGTTGTTCCATCAACTGGGATCCAGAATGAATCACCATCAGAAAGCTGAACTTTCACGCGCTCTGCTTCTACTTCTTCAATGAACACGCTCATGAAGTTCATCTTAGGCGAACCAATAAAGCCTGCAACGAAGCGGTTGTCTGGGTAGTGGTATAGCTCAAGAGGCTTACCAACCTGTGCAACATAGCCTGCGTCTAGTACAACAATCTTGTCAGCCATGGTCATCGCTTCAACCTGATCGTGCGTTACGTAGATCATGGTGCAGCCTAGTTGGCGTTGAAGCTTAGTGATTTGCGAACGCATGTTTACACGAAGTGCTGCATCTAGGTTAGATAGCGGTTCGTCTAGTAGGAATACGTTTGGTTGAGAAACCAAAGTACGGCCGATAGCCACACGCTGACGCTGACCACCTGAAAGTGCTTTAGGTTGGCGCTCAAGTAGGTGACCGAGCTGTAGAATTTCTGCTGCGTGCTCAACGCGGCGGTCGATTTCTTTTTTGTCTGCTTTAGCAAGCTTAAGACCAAATGACATGTTGTCATAAAGGTTAAGGTGAGGATAAAGTGCGTAAGACTGGAATACCATGCCCACGCCGCGCTTCGATGGTTCAACATCGTTCATGCGCTCTTCACCAATATATAAATCACCGGACGTGATGTCTTCTAAACCTGCGATACAACGTAGTAGAGTTGATTTACCACAACCTGATGGACCAACAAAGACAACAAACTCGCCTTCGTTGATTTCTAGGTCGACATTCTTGGAGATCAGTACGTCGCCGTACGCTTTACTAACATTTTTTAACGTGACACTCGCCATGTAGCTCGTCCTCGATTCATTTTTTCTTTCCGTCGGTCATTATAGAGATAATTCGACAGGTAATAATAGTAGGAAATTGGTCAGTGTGTGACTCCAACAACGTGGTTTGGAGTTCTGGGAAACTGTTGCGTGATGATTCTAGGTTTTGATGTTCCTTAGTTTGTGCAAATAGTCCCAGATGGAAAGAAAAAAGGGTGGCGCTGTACGATTTGGCGCCACCCTCAAAGCCAAGACTTCGCTAGTATCCCCCGACACAAACTGAAAACCTCCCCCGTAAAATACATTTACCACTAGTGCTTCAGATTGTGACTACTTGGCGAGTCCGGCGATGAAAACCCAGTATACGTTCCCTGTAGAAGTTCATTCCTTAAAGAAACTGTCAGAGCATTCGCTCTTACTGGTAAAGGGTTCTTACCATCCACTCTTGGATGACTGCAGTTTCCTTGATTGAGGTCGCAGGTACATCCTCCTGACAAAAATAATTATGGGGGTAGTAGGGAAGGAGGAGGAGGGTGGG
>NZ_JAKJST010000008.1:0-1366 GCF_050337275.1 Vibrio wakamikoensis
TGGAGACGGTGACGTTGATGGTTTTTTGTCTACTGTGTAGCCGTTACCATCGGTCAGTGTAATGGTGAAGCTGTCACTGCCGTTGTAGTTGGCGGTTGGCGTGTAGACGATGTCCGTACCACTGATGGCTATCTCACCATGACTTGGCGCCGATTTCTCGGTCGCCGTGACGGTATCGCCATCCACATCGCTAAAGTTGAAGCTCAACGTTTGGTTGTTGTCTTCGTCTGTGGTCAAGGTCGAGGCAATCGTAATGCTTGGCTCATCATTGACGCTGGAGACGGTGACGTTGATGGTTTTGTCCACCGTGTAGCCGTTACCATCGGTCAAAGTAATGGTGAAGCTGTCACTGCCGTTGTAGTTGGCGGTTGGCGTGTAAACGATGTCCGTGCCACTAATAACTATCTGACCATGACTCGGCGCCGATTTCTCCGTCGCCGTCACCGTATCGCCATCCACATCGCTAAAACTGAAGCTCAACGTTTGGTTGTTGTCTTCATCGGTAGTAAAGGTCGACGCAACCGTAATGCTCGGCTCATCATTCACGCTGGAAACCGTCACAGTGATGGTTTTATCCACCGTATAGCCGCTGCCATCGGTCAAGGTAATGGTGAAGCTGTCACTGCCGTTGTAGTTGGCGGTTGGCGTGTAGACGATGTCCGTGCCGTTAATAACTATCGCACCATGACTCGGCGCGGACTTCTCCGTTGCAGTCACCGTATCGCCATCCACATCGCTGTAGCTGAAGCTGAGCGTTTGGTTGTTGTCTTCATCGGTAGTGAGGGTCGACGCCACCGTGATGCTCGGCTCATCATTCACGCTGGAAACCGTCACAGTGATGGTTTTATCCACCGTATAGCCGCTGCCATCGGTCAAGGTAATGGTGAAGCTGTCATTACCGTTGTAGTTCGCATTTGGTGTGTAGACGATGTCCGTACCGTTGATGACTATCGCACCATGGCTTGGTGCGGATTTCTCCGTTGCTGTNACCGTATCGCCATCCACATCGCTAAAGCTGAAGCTCAACGTTTGGTTGTTGTCTTCATCGGTGGTCAAGGTCGACGCAACTGTAATACTCGGCTCATCATTCACGCTGGAGACCGTCACGGTGATGGTTTTATCCACCGTGTAGCCGCTACCATCGGTCAAGGTAATGGTGAAGCTGTCACTGCCGTTGTAGTTGGCGGTTGGCGTGTAGACGATGTCCGTACCACTGATGGCTATCTCACCATGACTTGGCGCCGATTTCTCGGTCGCCGTGACGGTATCGCCATCCACATCGCTAAAGTTGAAGCTCAACGTTTGGTTGTTGTCTTCGTCTGTGGTCAAGGTCGAGGCAATCGTAATGCTTGGCTCATCATTGACG
>NZ_JAKJST010000009.1:0-5121 GCF_050337275.1 Vibrio wakamikoensis
AATCATCAACATGCCTATGTTTAAAGGGTTTGTGGTGTATTGAGTTCTCAACTTTTGAACTTCACTAGTTAGCGTTATCACATAACAATCAATTGTCCGATGATCGATTTGTAGATCATTTTCAGTGTTTTCTAATACCTCCATAGACAACTTGGAGGTCCAACGATGAGTAACCAGCACCCATTTATGCATTTCGATGTCATTCCTGATTACCGACAACAAGGCAAAGTCGAGCACAAGTTAACTGATATCATTCTGTTAACAATTTGTGCTGTACTTTCTGGCCAAGATGACTGGAARGCGATTAGTCTTTACGGTGAGGCTCGGTTGGATTTCTTGAAGAGGTTTGGCGATTTTAATCATGGTGTTCCATCTACTTCGACTATAGCTCGAGCGATGGGAATGATTAACGCAACTCGTCTACAAAAATGCTTTATTGAATGGATGAAAGATTGCTGTGAGTTGACTAAAGGTGAAGTCATTGCCATTRATGGTAAAACCGTTAGGGGCTCTTATGATGATTCTCGTGGCCTTGGTGCTATTCACATGGTGAACGCCTTTGCGACAGAAAATGGGGTTAGTCTCGGACAGCATAAAGTTTACGAGAAAAGCAACGAGATCACCGCTATCCCAGAGTTGCTCGAACTGCTTGATATATCAGGGTGTCTGGTCACTATTGATGCAATGGGATGTCAAAAGAAAATCGCTCAAAAAATACTAAACAAAAACGCAGATTACTTATTGGCAGTGAAAGGAAATCAAGGTCGTTTGGAGCAAGCGTTCGATAATTATTTCGATATGAGCATGCTACAAAAACACGATGGTGATTCTTACAGCACACAAGAAAAATCACGTGGCAGACAAGAAACTAGATTGGCTTTAACAAACACCGATTTGAGTATTTTAGGTGACCTGGCGTTTGACTGGCCAGAGCTAAAAACAATGGGTATCGTCGTTTCTATAAGACAAGAAGAAGCCGTGGCGAAAGAGTCAGAAATCACGGTGAGATACTACATTAGCTCGAAAGATTTAAATGCTAAGAAGTTGTTAAGTACAACGCGTTCACATTGGTTGGTTGAGTCGATGCATTGGTCTCTCGATACGACATTTGGTGAAGACGATTGCCGAAAGCGAGCGGAAGAAAGTGCAGAGAACTTTGCAAGGATCAGACAGATGTGTTTAAACATGCTGAAGAGTGAAACGACTTTGAAAGCGAGCATTAAGCACAAAAGAGCGATGTGTGCGATGGATTCTGAGTACCTTTTGAAGGTTCTGGCAAGCCTTTATTGACGGGGGTGTTCATGATTTTTCCGTGGATCCCCAAGCTACTTGACTTACTAGACGTAAAAGGTTGCTTGATTACGATTGATGCGATGGGCTGCCAAAAGAAAGTAGCGCAGAAAATTCTCGATAAAGAAGCAGACTATTTACTGGCAGTTAAAGGTAATCAGGGAATGCTTGAGCAAGCCTTTGATGACTATTTTCGAATGGACATGCTTCAAGACTTCGGCGGCAGTTCTTATAGTACTCAAGAAAAAAGTCACGGAAGAATGGAAACGAGAGTCGCTTTAGTGAATCGTGAGCTGTCGGTTCTAGGTGATATTGAACATGAATGGCCTGAGTTAAAAACGATGGGCATCGTGGCTTCAATTCGACAAGAATCGGCAGTAGCAACAGAGCAAGATGTGAGTATTCGATACTACATATGCTCTAAAGAATTAGAAGCTCAAACGTTACTTGAAGCGACGCGTTCTCACTGGGGTGTAGAGGTCATGCATTGGTCGCTTGATACCGCATTTTGTGAGGACAACTCTCGTATTAGAGCAGATGATCGAGCAGAGGCTTTTGCAAGGATCAGGCAGATGTGTTTGAACCTATTAAAGAGCGAAACCACCTTTAAAGGTGGTATTAAACGTAAGCGCATGAACTGCGCAATGGACGAAAACTACCTAAGTAAGGTTCTTGAAAGCCTTACGTGACGGTGATGTTCATGCGGTTTCCGTGTACGTGACGGTGATGTTCGTGTGGTTTATGTGACTAATAAACAGGAAAGTAATGGATTATTCAAAATTAAAGCCTGGTGATAACAACTACCGAGCTTACATTGGTCCCCCACTACAATATGACTTTATGGGGGCTACACAGTTTAGATTGCTTTGTACACTTGGCTTAAGGGCGAATCACAAGGTACTGGACTTAGGCTGCGGCTCATTACGCGCCGGTCGACTTTTGATTAGCTATCTTGAACCTAGTAATTACCATGGCATAGAGCCTAATAAATGGTTAATTGAAGATGCGGTAAAAGATCAAGTTGGCCAAGATTTACTGAAAATAAAAAAGCCCTGTTTTGATCATAACAGCAATTTTAACACTGCAGTATTTGATACAACCTTTGATTTTATTATTGCACAATCTATTTTTTCACACACTGGTTTAGACCTACTTTCACAGGCCTTAAGCAATATTAAACATTCACTTAATGAGAGCGGCATTGCTTTAGTCACTCTTATTAAAGATGATAAGGACTTTACTGGAGAAGGTTGGGTATATCCGGGATGTGTAGCGTTTACCCCCACTACAATACATAATGTTATTTCTAAAACAGGACTAAGCTTTATTGAGCTGCCATGGTTTCACCCAAGGCAAACTTGGTTTGCACTGAGTAAACATCAAAAGAACTTACCAACGCCAGAACAATTAAAGTACTTAACGGGGGCTGTGTTACGCGATAGTGAGTTTAAAGTAAGTGTTAGCGATAATTTAGCACACGCACCTGATTATGCAAAACCACTACCCAAAGCGCTGGTGATAACGGGCTTTCATCGCAGTGCAACTTCTGCAACATCACTACAGTTGCAAGCCGCTGGGTTAAATATAGGCAACCGCATTATGTGCAGCAGTATATCAAACCCACTTGGTCATGGTGAGGATTGGGGTGCAGTAAAAGTACATGATGAACTCCTCAAGCAGGCGGGTAGCAGTTGGCAGTTTAATGATGAAGTAAATCTAGATATCAATATTGAGGCACTTGTCCCTATTAAGCTATATATTGATATGCGAGATGAAAGTTCAATTAGCAATCAAGCTGACACAGATAATTTTTTGTCTTCTAATTCTTGGGGCGTGAAAGATCCTCGCTTATGTTTATTTTTAGACCAATGGGACTCCCTACTGGGTGAACGAAGTTGTTATCTGTTTATTTTGCGCCACTGGTCAGCAAGTATAGAGTCGTTACAGCATCGTGCTAGCAGAGACTTGGCGCATAACTTATCGGTGGCAACTGCAGATAACCCACAACTTCAGTTTTTTGCAGAGCCTGATTTAGCAGCAAAAATGTGGTTAGCCTATTGTACAAGGTTACTTGCCTTTGCAAAGCAGCACCCACAAAAAGTGTTATTGGTTACACAAAGGGCATTATTTGAAGGTGCACCTTTTATAGCTGAGTTAAATCAACGCTTTAATTTGCAGCTAGATGAACAAGCAAAGTCAGTGTTTGTTCCTAGCTTACTTAGGGATACTGCATCGCAGTCTATTATTGACAACTTATCTACACCGTTAAAATTACAACTGGATACTGTTTGGAAAGAACTGCTCACGTTAGCTCGTTTTACTTCATCCGACGAGCACCCTAAATATAATCAATCAGCTGTCTGTTCGAGTGATTTTAAGGATAATTACAAGCGTGCACTAACAAGCGCCACCAATACTGAGATTCAAGGTTTATACACTAATAGTGCTACTAAGTCCGAAGACTCAAGGTTTCAAAAATGGAAATACACTATTGGCCAAACCAAAGACGAAGCAAAATTGATCGACCTGTTTAGCAATAGTGGTGCCCCTTTTACCGCCAGTAAGCAAGAATTACCAGCACTTGTACAAGCAATATGTGATCTTTTTCCATTAGCAGGTGAGCTTAATTTTGTTTGTGCTAGTTTTTTACAAAAACATGAGCATTGGCAAATGGCCATTGACAAATATCGTACCGCTTTATCGCTCGGCTATGTTTTCCCACACATGTATATGACCCTAGGTCAATGTTATCAGGCTTTAGGCAATAATTCACAAGCGTTTCATTGTTACAATCAAGCGATGATTAAAAACCCAAACAATGCCATGTTTTTTGTAGCGAAAGCGTCGCTATTACGCAAGCTTGGAGAGAAAGAAGAGGCTTTAGAACTGTATGAAAAAGCACTTACCATATCGCCAGTCAGCTCTAATGTAATCGTGATATTCTGTGATTTTCTATTGCAGCTAGATAAGGTAGAGCGTGTAAAGTTGTTATTAGCGAAAAATGAGATTGATAAAGATCACCCAGGTTTAAAGCAAATTCAGCTACGCCTAGATTTATTAGAAAATATTGAAAATGGTACAAAAACTTATTTGAGCTCTGTAAAACAACGATTTGCAGGAGTGGACCGTTATGAGTGGTTAGCCAAAACTAGCGGTAGAATTGGCTATTCAAAGGCAGAGGAAGACTTTTTAGGCAGAGTAGAGCAACACTGGATTGAACTTGACGACAACTGATTTTTATTTGAATAATATATCGTCTTGGTGCCATAACAGAGGTGCTGCATTTCATCGATAGAGGTTAGTCGTCCTCTGGTTCTTCCCCGTAAAACACTCTGAGCTTTTTTCGTAGAACTAAAATCAGGGAAACCGCATGAAGGTCGTTGATATATAAGGGCTGCGGTGATGCTTAAAATTAGTTACCAATGCCTCATTACTCTCAGTTTTCAAATGTAACCCAATGAAATTTAAGATCGCCTTGTAGATCATTTCTGCTGTTTTGTAATAGCTCCTAGACAATATAGGAGCCTAAATACAGGGAAAAATCATCAACATGCCTATGTTTAAAGGGTTTGTGGTGTATTGAGTTCTCAACTTTTGAACTTCACTAGTTAGCGTTATCACATAACAATCAATTGTCCGATGATCGATTTGTAGATCATTTTCAGTGTTTTCTAATACCTCCATAGACAACTTGGAGGTCCAACGATGAGTAACCAGCACCCATTTATGCATTTCGATGTCATTCCTGATTACCGACAACAAGGCAAAGTCGAGCACAAGTTAACTGATATCATTCTGTTAACAATTTGTGCTGTACTTTCTGGCCAAGAT